>CAMWUV010000051.1 GCA_947177535.1 uncultured Mycoplasma sp. | reverse complement strand
ATATACATCAAATGTGTTTGAAATTAAAATATTTTTTTATTTAAAATTTTATAAAAACAATTTAATATGTTCATAACTAAAAGTTTTAATTTTTTAAAAATTTTATTAAATGACTATTTTTTAATTTCTTTTTAATATTTTTTAGTGAAAAAGTAGCAGTTTTGTTTTATATAATTATTTCTAATAACAAATTAAATTAGGTAATATGTTATGGAATTAAACAAAGGTTTATTTATTACTTTTGAAGGTGCAGATGCATCTGGAAAATCTACAGTCATTAATATGGTTTATAACTTGCTTGAAAATTATTTGGGAGATAAAAGCAAAATAGTTTTGACTAGAGAACCAGGAGGGACTTTAGTTGGTGAAAAAATTAGAGAAATACTTACTAATTTTGATGTTGATCCAAGAACTGAAGCTTTATTATTTGCTGCTTCTAGATGTGAGCATGTTTGATCTTTGATTATGAAAGCAAAAGCAAATAAAAAAATAATTTTATGTGATAGATTTATTCATTCTTCTTTGGTTTATCAAGGAATTGTAAAAAATTTAGGTTATAAAAATGTTAATAAAATTAATCAATTTGGAATATCTAAAATAAAACCAGATATAACTTTTTATTTATCTGCAAGCCCTTCTGTTTTACTAGAAAGAAAGAAAAAAGATAAAAATAGAGATTTTTTAGATAGATTAGAAAATGAATATACACAAGAAGAAAATTTGAAAAAAATAGTTGGTGGATATTTATCAATTTTTCAATTTGATAATCACACAAACATTAGAATTGATGCAACAAAACCAGCAGAACATTTAGCAAAAATTATTACTAATATAATTATTGAAAGATTGAAATAATAATTATGATAGAAAAAAATAAAAAAATTTTTCAAAGTTTAATAAAAAGTAAACCTTCTCCAATTCTTTTGGAAGAATCAAAAGCAAGTTTTACAGTTGAGTTTGCTTTTGATTATATAAAAGCTATTTGTTGTTCAGAATCTGAGAGTTTTTGTAATTCTTGTGAAATTTGTTCAAAGATTGAAAATGATAATTATTATGATTGTTATTTTGTAAACAATTATGAACAAAATATTTCTAAAGAAGAAATAAGTAAAATTATTTCAAATTTTTCATTGTCTTCATTAGAAAAATATAACTATAAATTTTTAATCATATATGGAGCAGAAAAATTAAATAAGCAAATTAGTAATATGCTTTTGAAAAGTATTGAATCACCTAGTAAAAATACATACTATATTTTTATAACTAGAAATTACAATTCAATTATTAATACTATTAGAAGTAGATGTATTTTTTACAAAATAAGTTCTGATGTAGAAAGCTTTAAAGAAAAGTTACTAGATAAAAAAATTGAAGATAAATATTTAGATTTTTTTATATCTAATTTTTATTCTATTAGAGAAGTTATGAACTTTTATAAAAGTGATAATTTTGAAAAAATTATTGAAATTTATAATACTATTTTGGAGAAAAAAACATCATTAACAAGCATTTATAAAGCTGTTACTACATTTAAATCACTTTCATATTATGAAATATCAATTTTATTAATTTTGCTTGAACCTTTTGCTAAGACAGAAAAAAAGGAGACAGTTTATTACTTGATAAATAGTTTAAAATTTAATGTTAATAAAACATTAGTGTTTAATGAAATATTAAGTCTTGTGTAAATAGTTATGAATGATACAATTACAGCAATAGCTACACCTAATATCAATAGTGCTATTTCAATTATTAGAATTTCTGGACCAAAAACTTACGAAATAATTAAAAGTTTAACAAAAAAAAATATTTCTAAAAAAGGTTATACTTTTTGTAAAGAATTTATATTTGATAATAATCAAATTATTGATGAAGTAATTATTTTAAAGTTTGTTAATCCAAAGAGTTTTACTGGTGAAGACTTGGTTGAAATAAATTGTCATGGTGGAGTTATATTAACAAACAGAATTTTAGAGTTAGTAATTAAAAATGGTGCAAGACTTGCTGAAAATGGTGAATTCACTAAAAGAGCTTTTTTAAATAATAAATTAACTTTAAGGCAAGCTAATTCAATTAATAATTTAATTTTTGCAAAAACTCAATCATCATTAAAATTGGCATCTCATGGAATTATTAATTCTAATAATGAATTTTTTTTGCATATCAAAGAAACTTTGTTTTTTTTAATTGGGAAAATTGAAGTAAATATAGACTATCCAGAATATGAAGATTTAGAAATTGTAACACTAGATTTATTTAAAAAAGAAATTGCTGAAATTATAAAAAAAATTAATTCAGTAATAGTTAATTACAAAAAAGTTAGTTATTTATATAAAGGTATTAATATTGTGATTATAGGTGAACCTAATTCTGGTAAGTCATCATTGCTTAATGCAATTTTAAATAAAAATAAAGCTATTGTTTCTGATGTTAAAGGAACTACTAGAGACTTAGTAAATGAATCTGTTAATATTGATGGACTACTTTTAAATTTTATTGACACTGCTGGAATAAGGAAAGCAAAAAATGAAATTGAAAAAATTGGAATTAAAAAAACAATCGAAACAATTAGTGAATCAGATTTTATTATTTTTTTAATAGATTCATCTAAAAAAATTAATAACCAAGAAAAAGAAATTTTAAAATTCATTAATAATAGAAATTATGTGATAGTTAAAAATAAGTCTGATCTTAATTTTGATGCAAATCCAGATTTAGATGGAATAAAAATTTCTGCTTTGAATAGAGACATAAATAATTTAATAACTAAATTAAAATCTTTTTTTAATAAAGATGACTTTAATTTGGCAAATAATTTATCTATTTGTTCTGATAATGAATTACAAATTATTCAAGAAATTTTAATTATTTTGAAAAAAACATATAATAATGCTTTAAATAATTATCCACTAGATTTATTGGTAGAGGATTTAACATTGGTTTATAAAAAAATATGTACAATTATGGGGTTAGAAAAAGATTTAAATATTATAGATAAAATGTTTAAAAATTTTTGTATAGGAAAATAAAATGATTAAATACTATGATACTCATAGTCACTTAAATATGGAAGAATATGAAAATGAAATAAGTGATTGTATAAAAAATTTAGAAATTAATAACACATTTACAAATTGTGTTGGATGTGATTTTTCAAGCTCTGTTAAAGCAGTTGAACTTGCAAAAAAATATCCAAATTTAATGAAAGCTTGTGTGGGAATTCACCCTAATGAAATTCAAGAATATTTAAAAGATAATTTAATTTTTGAAAAACTAGATAATTTAATTTTTGAGAATAGAGAGCATATTGTAGGAATAGGAGAGATAGGATTAGATTTTTATTATTCAGAAAAATTTAAAAATGAGCAAAAAATTTTTTGTATTAAACAAATAGAACTAGGGATTAAATATAATTTACCAATTATGTTTCATTTGAGAAATGCTTTTGATGAAATTAAGCCAATTATAGAAAAATATAAAAATATTAAAAAATTAATTCACTGTTTTTCTTCAAATTTAAATGAAGCAAATTATTATCTTTCAAAAGAATGTTTAATTTCTATTCCAGGAATCATAACTTTTAAAAATGCAATAAATTTGCAAGAAGCTGTTAAAGAAATTGATTTAGATAAATTAGTTGTTGAAACTGATTCTCCTTATCTAACACCTGTTCCATTTAGAGGTAAAAAAAACTATCCTCATTATGTTAAATATACTGTAGAGTTTATTGCACAAATAAAAAAAATATCAGTATCAGAAGTTGAAAAAAAAGTTTTACAAAATGCTAAAGATTTTTTTAATGTAAGTTTTTAAAATTTTAATCATAATTAGTTTTATTAAATAGCAATCATATTATTTCAATCAATGTTAAAAGTCATATTTAAAATTGTAAGTAAATAAAAATTATTTTAAAAAAATACTATTTATATTTGATAGTATTTTTTTATTTTAATTATTATAATCAAAATATAAAAATTTTAGGTTTACTTGTGAAAATTGATCTAAGTAATAAAGCTATTGAAAAAAATAATAATTTAAATTCATTAAATAAAAAAATGAATGAATATAAAAATGTTATTATTGAATCTAATTTTAAAAAAGTAGAAAAAAATAAAACTGATAAATTATATTTTTTAAAACACAAAAGGTTTATTCCTTTTCTAGTTTCTAATATTATTTTAATTTTTATAGTTATTTTACTTTCTGTTTTTTATGCATTTATAGTCAAAAATAGTGTTGAAGTCATAGAAGTTTCTTCAGTTATAACAAGCGTTATGAGTTTTTTAGTTTTAATATTTATTGGATGAGACTTGTTTTTTATAATAAATAAATCTGATTTAGAAATTCAGGATGGATTAGATAAAACTAAGTATTCAATTCAAAGAATATTATCAATGACTGCTTTAATAGCCATTTTTTTTATTTTTATTTTTAATGTAGCATGTTCAATTTCTATTTTTGCTTTTAAAGAAAATATGATAAATGATTTTTTAAATAGTATGAAAATAACATTATCTGTATTTTGTTGATTTTCAATTATTTTTGCAATAACATGTATTGCAACAAATGTAATTTCTTTTTTTCTAAAGGATTAAATTATGAATGATTTTAAAAACATTGGCATTAATAAAAATTTGGATTCTTTCCAAGATAGTAGCTTAGAAAAAGAAATAGATGAATTTGAAAAAAATTTTTTGGGCAAAAAAGAAATAAAAAAAATAAAGAATAATATTAAATGATTTAAATTTGCAAAAATTTTTTGATCAATTATGCTAGCTTTTATATTAATAAGCTTTTTATGTTTATTTATAATGTTTGTTTATCATACCTTTTATTTTTTAACAACACCAAACTTTAAAGTATGAGAAAATAATTTTTATAGTTTATTAAAACCATTACCTATTATTAATGCAGTATTAATAATTATTAATTTATCTTTTTCTGGATTTTTTGTATTTTTTTGTGAAAAGTATGATGATAATGGAAAAGATTTACATTTAGATGCTGTTTCAGCAAAAGTTTCTTTCTTTTCTAAATGTAATTTAATTTTATGAGTTTTTATTATTTGTTTTTATGCAGCAGCATTAGCTGGACTAACATTATTTTTTTCAAACTATACTGTATGAATTTGAGTTGTTGCTATTTTTATAATTTTTTTCCTAACAATAGCTATTATGATTTTTTCAATTTTTATATCTAGTTTTATTTTTAAAAATATGAATTTTTATATAAAAAATTAAAAATATAGAAATATTAAAAAAGTTTTAAATTTTTAAGATTTTTTATTTTATATGTATAGGAGTTTGCCTGCATTTA
>CAMWUV010000050.1 GCA_947177535.1 uncultured Mycoplasma sp. | reverse complement strand
TCCCTAGAAAACTCTATATTTTGATTAATTGATTTGATTTTTCCTTTTACAGTTGCTTCTCAACTCTTAACATATTGAAAATTTTGTTTAGATATTTCTTTAAAAGAAACATCTAAATTTTTAGTTTCATTAATTAATTCATTTTTTTCATTTTGGATTATGTTTCCTTTTGTTGAAAGTCTAAAAATTCTTTTACTTTCCTTATATTCTTCCAACAATTGCTCATAATTTTTATAAGCTAGATCATAATCACGGTTTTTTCATTTTTTTGTTAATTCTTCTAGAATGTCTTGATAGTTTTTAGTAAATGCATAAATATCACTTGTTGTTTCATTAATTTTTTCAACAAAAATATCCATTCCCAAAATAATTTTTTCTCTAGCTTGTTTAAAGTTTAATTCTTTAAATTTTTCATCACTTTCTATTTTTTTAAAATAATTAATAGATTCAACTATTTTGTTTTTCAAAGAATTAACATAACTAATTTTAAAATCTTGTAAAATTTTATTTTTTCTTTTAATAAACTCAGAAAATAAATATTTACTAACACTATTTAATTCTCTTCATTTTTTAAAAGCATCAATTCATAAACTTTTATTAATTGCTAAAGGTTCAGAAATTAATTGCAAAATATTTTTTGTTGGGTTCAAAGAAGCCATTGGATCTTGGAAAATCATTTGAACATTTTTATGCAATCATTTTTTTGCACTTCTTGTTAATTTTTTATTAGAAATTAAATTATTTTGAATTTCAATTTTTCCACCAGTTGGTTGGTAAAGTTTAATAATACATTTACCAGTAGTAGACTTACCACTTCCTGATTCTCCAATGATTCCAAAAAAATCACCTTCATCCACTGAAAAACTAACATTATCTAAAGCTTTAAAGTATAATCCTCTAACTTTAAATAACATATCTAAATTTTCAACTTCTAGTAAAGGATGTTTATTGGTATTATTTTTTTTAACTAAATTTTTTTCTTTTAAAATTTGAATAGGTTTTGAATTATTAACATTAGAATTAGAAAGTTTTTTGATTGGTTTATTAATAACAGTTTTTGTTTTATTAACTTTTGTTTTTTGTTCTTTTTTTAAACTATTCATTTTTATTCCTTTACTTATATTTTTTTTCTAATTCTTTTTTGTTTGTTTTTTGTTTAACATAAATTTCAAAAGATTTTTTAGACTTACTTATTTTTTCTTTCACTTCATCTGGAAGTTCAATTTTTGGTGCCTTAGGGTGAAGTAATCAAGTTGCTGCTTTATGTGTTTCACTAACTTCAAATAAAGGTGGTTGTTTTTCAAAATCTAATGCAATTGCATATTTATTTCTTGGTGCAAATGCATCACCTTTTGGAGGAGTAATTAAATTTGGTGGAGTTCCAGCAATTGGTTCTAATTTTTGATTATCAACATTACTATCTGGAATTGAAGCAAGTAAAGCTCATGTATATGGGTGCAAAGGATTGGTAAAAATTTCTTCAGTTAGTCCTTGCTCAACAATTTTACCAGCATACATTACATAAATGTAGTCACAGAAATTAGCAACTAATGCAATATTATGAGAAATAAAAACTACAGTAATTCCATAAACTTCTCTTAATTGTTTTATTAAACTTAAAACTTTTGCTTGAACAGTGACATCAAGTGCAGTTGTAGGCTCATCTGCAATTATGATATCTGGCTTTGTTGCAACAGCAATAGCAATTACAATTCTTTGTCTCATTCCTCCTGAAAATTCATGTGGATAAGATTTAAGTCTTGATTGAACATTTTCAATACCAATAAATTCTAATATTTCAATCACTTTATTTTTTGCGTTTTCTTTTTTAGTATTATTTAAATATTCTTCTTTTGCCTTTTTAATAATTTCGTCATGTTTTACGATAAGGTTAGCAATTTTTTCTTTGTGTTTAGCTTGTTCAGATTGAAAAATACCATCAAATTCTTCTTGAGAAATTTTTTGATCATATAAGTCTTTTTTAAGATCATTTAGAATTTTTTTAAAATTTTGTTTTTCTAAATCTATTTCATTTTTCTTGTTGTTTTTAATTTGATTAAAACGACTTTTTTCAGAAACATAAATAGCCTCTAATACTTGTTTACCAATAGTTTTAGTGGGATTTAAAGACATCAATGGATCTTGTGGGATATATGCAACATAAATTCCTCTAATGCTTGGTCAAGTTTTTCTTTTTACTTTTAAAATATCAATACCAGCTAAATTTAAATTTTCTGCTTCTGTTGATGCTCCATCGTTAAAACCAATTAAAGATTTTACACAAACTGATTTACCACTACCAGATTCACCAACTATTCCTATAATTTGCTTTTTATATACAGAAATATCTACACCTCTAACTGCTTGCAATAATCCATCTTTAACTTTAAAATTAACTTTCAAATCTTTAATTTTAATAATTTGATTTGGAGCTAATTTTTTATCTTCATCTTGGACAAAATGTTTTAATCTCAAAGACATATTATCTACCTATTACCCTTGGATCAATTGCATCATTTAAAGCATTTGCAATAATTTGTGCAGAAATTGTAAATAAAGCAAATACAAAAATTGGTGAAACCATTTCTGGAATATTTGAAACAGTTTGAGCATTAGTTAGCATTACTCCTAAACCAATAGTTGAAGGTGGTTTTAATCCCAAAAATGAAAGTGTAGCTTCATAGAAAATAACAGTTGGAATTAAATTAACAAAAATAACTGATATTCTACCTGCAATAACAGGAATCATATGTAAAAAGATAACTCTAGCCTGACTTCCTCCTAATGTTTTAGTTGCTTGAACATATTCAACATCCTTTGTTTTCATAATATATGTTCTTGTAGCAATTGCTGGAGAGAATCACAAAATAAATAATAATGATAAACCTACTGTAGTACTATCTAATGTTACTGCTGCATCACTATTGTTATCACCTTTAAGAACAACTCCTAAAATTAATAATCAAACAATTGATGGTACACCACTAATTATTTCTACAAAACGCATCATTATAGTATCAGGTGCTTTACCAGCAAAAGCCCCTGCAATTGATCCATAAATAACTCCAATAATTACAGATAAAACAGAAACTCAAAATGCTAGTAATAAAGAAATACCAACAGAAGTTCAAAGTTTATTTCAAATATCAACTCCACTTCCATCAGTTCCCAAAATTGGATAAACATCTTTAAGAATATCTAATTTATATGGAGAATAAGTAACTGAATAAAAACCATTACTATAATCATAACTTACTAGAAGGGGTGAATCTTTATATTTTTCTGCAAATGTACTATATGGTACTAAATGTTCTGTAACTGTAGGAAGCTGTCCATGTAAACGTGGTGGTAAATTTTTAATTCATTCATTACTTTTAATTCCAGCAATATAATCAGTTGCACTATAACCTAAAGAATTAGAAACTATTGGTGCAAAAATTGCCAAAAGAATAATCAAAATAAAAAATATTAAAAAAACTAAAGCTCAACGATTTGCAGCAAATCTTTTAATAATATCAATTAAATATTTACTTGGTTTACCTACAACTTGATCAGTTCTATTTAATTTATAAATATCTACTCTTCTAAAATCCTTTTCAGTAATTTCAAAGTCAATTTTTGGCATGTTAATAATTTTTAAATCTTTATTACTTTGACTCATAATCGACTCCTCCTGTTACTATTTCTGGTTTTATTTTTAAGATATCTTTACCAATAATTAAATATTTTACTTCAAGATTAATATTGTATGAATTTCTAAGTTTTTCACTTAAAGTAACTGTTTTTTCCTTATGATTAATTAAATTTAATTCTTTCAAACTAAAAAATAAACTATCAGAATTATTTACTCATAAGTGTGACTCGCTTTCTGTAAGTGCTTTTTTTCATCTTCTTTTTCAATTCAATCTTAATATAGTTGATTTAGTTAAGTTATATATTGAAGTTTGAGATGATTCAGCGATTTTAATTCTTGGATCAATAAATGTAAACGAAATATCTAAAATTAAAACTATTAAGTTATACAGAAGTGAGAAAAAGAAAGTTTGAAACATAACAATGTAAAATTGGTTTGATAAAATTGCTCAATAAAGCATATTACCCATACCTTGAATACCAAAAATAGTTTCAATAGCAATTGAACCAGTTATTATTGATAAGAAACTTGGTCCTAAAATTGATAATGCTGGAATTAAAGAATTTCTGATACCATGTCTAATAATAATTTGATATTTTTTTAGACCTTTAGACATTGCTGTTTTAATATAGTCTTGGCTTAATACTTCTACAAGTTCATTTCTTACATAATATGTTAGTGTAGAAGCCAAACCAAATGTTAATGCCAAAATAGGCATAATTGATGAAGTAATTAATTCTTGAATATTAAAATTTTCATTATCAAAGTTAATAAATCTTTGTGGGATGTTTATAGCTCCTGCAATTTTTAATAATAAAATACCAATAATAAAGCTTGGTACACTAATAAGAATTACAGAAAAAACATTAATAAATGTATCCTGCCATTTACCCCGATAAACTGCTGAAATTATTCCAAAGGTAAACCCTATGATAATTGCAACAATATATGAAATTATTCCAATATATAAAGTGTTTGGTGCATATTGAAAAAACTTAGTTAATAAACTTGTACCTGGTGTATTAAAAACTTCACCAAAAAGTTTACCATTAACTGGATCAAAAAAAGTTTTTCAATAATTAAAATACCTTACAATAACAGGGTCCAAAAAACCCATGTCTCTTAATCTGTCTTTATAAGCACTATCAGTTTCACCTTTAACTTGTGAAATTGGATAAACTTTTAAACAAGCCATTAGCAAAAAAACTAAGCTCATGACTATAAACAAAGCAAGGACCGCAAAAAGTAATCTTTTTACTATATACTTAAACATTTTATTTCCTTTATTTTCATAATTTATTATTATATTTTCTTTTATATAATAAATCTTTTTTAAATCTTATATATTACTGAAAAAAATTATCAAAAGGCAGATTTATAAATTTTTAAATAACATTAAAAAGAGAGTATGTTGTTATCATACTCCCTATACGCGAACAATACTTTAAATAACTATTTCTTTCTATATTTATCTATATACACTGTTTTGTTCAAATAATGCTATTTTTTGTAATTATGAACAAGGAGTATTAATTAAAAATCCTTTTTAATGAAAAAATTTTATATGTGCTAGAAGCACGTTTTCATGTTTGATATTCTTTTGATTGAATACAAAAAAATAAACATTGAATGTTTAGTGTATTTATAACATTAATTTTTAATTCTTTTGTATTCATATAAATCTACCT
>CAMWUV010000049.1 GCA_947177535.1 uncultured Mycoplasma sp. | reverse complement strand
TGGATATTAAATGTGGTAGTATAGTGTTGCACTTCAAATTTCACTCAAGGAAACATTGAACTTTAATGTTCAATGTTTTTTTTAATATTTTAAAGTTTTATAAATAGGAAATTGTTTAGTTAGTTTGTTTACTTCTTCTTTTATTTTTTCAATAATTGTTTTGTCTCCATAACTAGTAATAATTTCATGAATTCACTCAGCAATGATTTTAAATTCTTTTGTTTTAAATCCTCTAGTTGTCATTGCTGCTGATCCTATTCTAATACCTGATGGAGTTTTAGCAGGATTTTGATCATAAGGTATTAAATTTTTATTAACTACAATATTTGCTTGTTCAAGTCATTTTTCTGCTAAATCTCCAGTAATTTGTTTCGAGGAAAACAAATCAATACTTAATAAATGATTGTCACTTCCATTAGCAACAATTTTATATCCTTTATTTTTAAGTGTTGTAGAAAGTTGTTTTGTATTTTCAATAACATTATTTATGTAATTTTTAAATTCTAAAGTATCTGCTTCTACAAAACAAATATATTTAGCTGCAATTACATGCATCAAAGGACCACCTTGTGTTCCTGGGAAAACAGCACTATTAATTTTTTTACTTAATTCTTCATTATTAGTTAAAATTAATCCACTTCTTGGACCTCTTAGTGTTTTGTGAGTAGTTGTGGTTACAATATCTGCATAAGGGAAAGGACTCATATGATAACCTGCAACTATTAATCCTGAAATATGTGCAACATCTGCTAATAGATAGGCATTTACAGAATTAGCTATTTCTTTAAATTTTTTAAAATCTATTTTTCTTGAATAGTTTGATGCACCACATACTATTAATTTAGGTTTTATTCTTTTTGCTTGTTCAAAAATACTATCATAATTAATTTCTTGAGTTAAAGGATTTACACCATAATGATAAGCTTCATAATTTTTACCTGATATACTTACTTTAGCACCATGAGATAAATGTCCTCCTTCATTTAACCCCATGGCTAAAATTTTGTCATTTGTTGATAATAAAGCTAAATATGCAGCAATGTTTGCTTGTGTTCCAGAATGAGGTTGAACATTTGCAAAATTACAATTAAAAATTTTTTTTGCTTTTTCAATTGCTAAATTTTCGATTTCATCAGCATTTTCACATCCAGCATAATATCTTTTTGATGGATAACCTTCACAGTATTTATTTGTTAAAACACTACCAGTTGCTTCTAGTATATCTTCACTAACATAATTTTCTGAAGCTATTAAATCTATATATTGTTGCTGTCTGTTTAATTCTTTATTTAAAATTTGTTTTAAAATTTCATTTTTCATTTCTTAACCTTGATTGAAAATTGTTAATTTCTTATATTTAAATTTTATAAATAAGGGTAAATTTTTTGAAAAAATTCATAGTTTTTATGTTTTTTTAGTAAAAAAACAAGAAAAAAAGTAGTTTTTTAGTGAAAAAAGTGAAAAAAAATTAATTTTTTTGAAATTTTTTGTTTTTTTATGCTCTAATAATATTGCGCAATAATGTTAAATCATTTGAACTTGATATTGCGCTTTTCGCTAATTTTTATTTTTAGTCAAAAGAATAAAAAGCCTGGTCACCTGATAGCCTGGTGGGTGACAATTCTTGAAAATAAAAAAATAAAAAACAAAGTAGCATAGCAGATTAGCAATTCGCTGATTCTGTGTCGGGCAGTTTTGGTGTCATATAATAGTTGTTGAAAATAGAGCCTATTCTTGGCCGGATAAAGTTCTATTGAATATGATTTAAAAATGGTAAGGGCCACCTGATGCGTTATGAAGTTATAGTTACTGAGTTTGGTATTTGTTTGTTTAAAAGAAAAGTTTCCCTTATTCATAATACATACTAAAAACTTTTTAGTGAAATTTTAGCGATATCTTTTATTTAAAAGATTGGTATTGTGCACCAGTTACCTCAAAAGGGTAGCAAAAGTGAGTAGATTTTGAAACACTCCTAGGGATAAGGAGTGTTTCTTTTATTTTTATAGGATTTCTTTAGCTAGAAATCCTTCTTTTATTTTCTTTGTGTGATATATTTATTAATATGAAAAAGAAAGTAATAGTTGGAATTTCAGGTGGAGTAGATTCTGCTGTTGCAGCATATCTTTTAAAAGAACAAGGGTATGATGTTACAGGTGTTTTTATGCAGAATTGAGACCCATATATTAATAATGAATCAAAAGATTCTAATAAAAATAATTTAAATGTTTGTGAAGCTGAATATGATTTTCAACAAGCAAGTGATGTTTGTAAAAAATTAGATATTCCATTACATCGGGTTAATTTTATTAAAGAATATTGGACAATGGTGTTTGAACCTTTTTTGGATAAGTATAAAAAAGGTTTAACACCAAATCCTGATGTTTTGTGTAACAAGTACATTAAATTTGGTACTTTTCATGATTATTGTATAAAAAATTTTGATTGTGATTTTATTGCTACAGGCCATTATGCAAAAGTTAATTATGATAGTGAACAAGATATTTATCAATTATTAGAAGCAAATGATGATGAAAAAGATCAGACTTATTTTTTATGTTTTTTAAATCAAGAGCAACTATCTAAATCACTTTTTCCATTATCAGATTTAACAAAGAAAGAAGTAAGAAAAATTGCAAATAGTTTGGACCTACCAAATTGAAACAGAAAAGACTCAACAGGAATATGTTTTATTGGAGAAAGAAATTTTCGCAATTTTTTAAAAAATTATATTAAAAACAAAGAAGGTTTGATTATTGATATTGACACTGGTGAAACTGTTGGAAAACATGAAGGAATTCATTTGTACACTATTGGTCAAAGAAAAGGATTAAATTTAGGTGGTAATAAATCTAAGTATTTTGTTTGTAAAAAAGATCCTAAAACTAACTCTATTTATGTTTCAAATATCGATAATAAAAATAAGCATTTAAACTCTAATCAAGTGACATCAAAGAATTTTAATTGAATAAGTTATATACCAAACAACAATAATGTTGAATTAAGATTTCGTCATACCAAAAACAAAGTTATTGGAAAATTTAATATATTTCCAAATGAATCAGTAGCCTTTTGTTACGATGATGCTGCAGCTGTTACTACTGGACAGTATGTAGTGGCTTATCAGAATGGTGTATGTTTAGGTGGTGGTGAAATTAATAAAGTAATTTTAAATAATCAACACCATTTAAAAATCTAAATTTTTAGCTATAAATTTTTTTAAATTTTAAAAATATTAATAACTATAATTAATATGTTATTAATATTTTTATTTTCCTGGAGCAAACAATGAAAAAAAGAATAGGCTATGGAACATTCCAAATCCATGATATTAATGTTTTAAAAGAATGTATTAAACAAGCAGTATTAAGTGGGTATGACTTTATAGATACTGCTTATATTTACCAAAATGAAGAAGAAATTGGAAAAGCTATTAAAGAATTAGAAAAAGAAGGATTTAATCATAAAATAGTGATTCAAACAAAAGTATGACCACAATTTTATGGAAATGTAAAAGATTCAATTTTATTATCATGTCAAAAATTACAAGTTAAAAAATTGGATATGTGTTTGTTACACAGAAGACACTTTAATTTAAATATGGATATTTCAGCGTGAGAACAATTAATTGAATGCAAAAAAGAAGGATTAGTTGATGAAATTGGTGTATCAAATTATGATAGAGATGCATTGGATATAATTTACCAAAGAACTCATTTGTATCCCACTTCTAATCAAATAGAATTATCAGTAAATAATTATCGTGCTGACCGAGTTGCATATAATAATTCAAAAAATATTGAAGTGCAAGCTTGGAGTCCATTGGGTGATATTGTTAACAATCAAAAAAATCCTTTATTAATTGAAATGAGTAAAAAATACAACACAGATGTTGCTGGAATTCTAATTGCTTTTATTGGAACATTAGGACATAGTATTATTGTTAAAACTAGTTCTGCACAAAGAGTTATTAGCAACTTTAATTCTTTTCAAATTAAATTGGAAGATAAAGATGTTGAAGAATTAAAAAAATTAAATACATTTAAAATTAAATTTTCTGAAGGTTTTGTATATGACCTTGAAGAATAATTAAGGTTTATAAAATGAAAAAAAACAATATTTTACTATTTTTAAAAGAACGTGGATACATTTACCAATGCTCTAATTTTGAAAATGTGGAAAAAGAACTTCAAAAAGGAGTTTCTTTTTATATTGGTTTTGACCCAACTGCTGATAGTTTACATATTGGTCATTTTCTAACAATGATGACTATTAAACATTTGCAAGCTGCTGGAAATAATCCGTTTTTAATTATTGGTGGTGGAACTGGTTCAGTTGGTGATCCTTCAGGTAGAAGTGAAATAAGAAAACTTTTAGATAGAAAAACAATTGATTACAATTGTGAGTCATTAAAAAAACAAATGTCTAAGTTTATTAGATTTGAGGGGAAAAATAAAGCAGTTATGCTTAATAATGCTGATTGGTTATTAAAAATTAATTGAATTGATTTTTTAAGAGAATTTGGTATTTGCTTTTCAGTTAATAAAATGTTAACTGCTGATGCTTTTAAAACAAGATTTCAACAAGAATCTGGACTTTCATTTTTAGAATTTAATTACATGATTATGCAAGCTTATGATTTTTACTACCTAAATAAAAATTATAAAGTTATTATTCAACTGGGAGGAAGTGACCAGTGATCAAATATTTTAGCTGGTGCTGATTTAATTAGAAGAAAATTAAACACTGATGCTTATGCTTTAACTTTAAATTTGTTAACAAAACATGATGGTACAAAAATGGGGAAATCAACAAGTGGCACTATTTGATTAGATGCTAATAAAACTTCTCCTTATGAGTTTTATCAATATTGATTAAATATAGATGATTTAGATGTTGAAAAAATGTTGATGTTATTAACAGAACTAGATGAATCTGAAATAAAGAATTTATGTAAAGAAAAAGGAAAAAAAATTGTAGAAGCTAAAAAAGTTTTAGCTGCAGAAGTTACTAAAATGATTCATGGGGAAAATGAATTAAAAAAAGTAATTGAACAATCTAAAGCTGCTTTTGAAAATGTTGGAGAAAATTATCCAACTATAAAATTAAAAGAAAAAGATTTACAAAATGATAATTCAATTGTGAATATCTTGGTGCTAACTAATTTATCTCCTTCTAAAACAGAATCTAGAAGATTAATTACTGGTAATGCAGTTTCAATTAATGAAATTAAAATAACTGATTTTAATTTAAAATTAAGTGATTTAAAAATAAATCAAAATAATTTTATTGTTCACAAAGGAAAGAAAAATCATATTAGAGTTATTATCGAACACTAATAAAATCTTTATTTTTAAAAAAATATTAACAAATATTAAATAACATTTTTTTGTTATTTAATATTTTCCCTATTGTTTAT
>CAMWUV010000048.1 GCA_947177535.1 uncultured Mycoplasma sp. | reverse complement strand
ATATAGTACTTACTTTCATAATAGACAATATGTGTTTTTTTAAATATAATAAAATTCTTATGTATAATAAGAAGAAATTTTAAAAAAATATGAGGTTTTAAAAATGAGTAATTCTAAAGAAAACAAAATGAGTGAAAATCTAAAAAATGAATCAACTAAAATAATGGACAATATAACTGGAAAAAATATTGATCACTCACAAAAAAGTGAAAAAAGTTGAATGGTAACACTTATTCTTGCAATTTTTCTAGGTTATATTGGTATTCACAGATTTTATGTAGGTAAAATTGGTACTGGTATTCTTTGATTATTTACAGGTGGATGTTTTGGAATAGGATGATTAATCGATATCATTAGAATTGTTTGTGGTAATTTCACTGACAAAGAAGGAAAACCAATTAAAAGCTAATTTAATTAGTGATACAAAACAAAAAAAATAGAGTTAAAAGCTCTATTTTTTTAATTTGATTTATTATTTAATAAAACATTTTATTATTATGAATAAAAAAGAAGATAAACTAATTGTTAAAACAAAACACTTAGATATGTACAAAACTCAAAAGGGTTTTTATTACTGTCAAAGAAGATCAATTAATAGCATTGCAGTTTTATGTTTTAAAAAATCTAAAGATGGCTTTTTATTTTTGATAAGGTTGCAGCCAATGCCTCAAGTTGAAGAAAAACAAAATTGGGACCAATTATATCCATGTCCAATTACAGGATCAATTGAAAACAACGAATCTCCTATAACAAGTGCTAAAAGGGAAATTTTTGAAGAAGGTGGAATTGTAGTGAATGAAAATGATTTAATTGCTATCAATCCAAGTGTTGCTTCAACTCAAATGAACGAAAAGGTTTTTTATTATTTAGCAAATGTAACTGATAAAAAAAATGAAACACCACAAAATGATGGTTCAATTTTTGAAGCAGTTAGTAAAAATATTTGAATTAATGAAAAAGAATTAGAATCAATTTTAAATAGTAAATTGTATTTATCTTCTCTTTTGATTTGTTATTTTTATTTCTTAAAGTTATGTAAATAATTTATTCTTTATGACCAACCATATCTTGAAATTTATAAATATTTTTTATTTTTACTACTTTATTATTTTTAGAATCAAAAGTTAAAACTACAGCACAAAATTGATACTGTCCAATTTGTTCTTCTAATTTAAAAAATTCTGAATTGCCTTTAAACATATTAATAATAGAGTCAGGTTTAGCTCCAATAACACCATTTGTAGCACCTGTCATTCCAACATCAGTTATATAAGCTGTATTATTAACAATCCTAGCATCATTTGTTTGTACATGAGTATGAGTTCCCAAAATTGCTTGAACTCGTGATTGAAAATTAAGAAAAAAGGCATTTTTTTCACTTGTTGTTTCACAATGAAAATCTACAATATGAAAATCTGTTTTGGCTTCATTTTCTATAATTTTTTCCAATTCTAAAAAAGGATTTGTTTGCATATCTTTTACAGTAACAGAAATTCCTAGTAAATTAGTAATTCGAAATGATTTATTTTTAATATAAATCACTCTACTTCCAAATCCAACAGTTGATTCTAGCAATTTACTATCAAGATTTGCAGGTCTAATTATGTTATCTTTTGTTTTCAAAATTTCATAAATATCTTTTTTGTGTCATGTATGATTTCCCATTGTAATAAAATCAATTCCATTTTTACACAAAAAATTATAATCTTTTCAATCTAAACCTCTGCCTTTTGTAGTATTTTCAGCATTTGCAATTGTGTAATCAATTTTATGTTCTTTTTTAATATTATTTATTTCAAACTCAATAGCTAATTTACCCATTGCTCCTGAAATATCACCAATAAATAAAATATTAATCATAATTAATTTTTAATCTTTCTAATAGCTTTATGATGCTTAATAAGTATTTTTTTACCAAACTGTGGTTTTTCAAATGCAATTGTAATTGTTGATGATTGAACATCCAGTACAATTCCTTTACCAAACTTATCATGCAAAATTAAATCACCTATATAATACTCTTCTTTTTCTGTATGATAAACATTATCTAAATCAATTTCTTTGTTTTCTTTTTCATGTGACTCAAAAATTTTCTTGTTATTAAAAGATGTGTTTTTTGTCAAAATTCTTTTATCAGCAAGTAAATTATCAATTTCTATTAAAAATCTAGATGGAGTTTTTTTAACTGAAACATTCCCAAAAAAAGTTGTACCACTGCTACATGATAAATATAAATTTTTCTTTGCTCTTGTAATAGCAACATATGCTATTCTTCTTTCTTCATCCAGATTTCCTTCTTCAATTGCTTTAGTAGATGGAAAAACATTTTCATTCATTTGAATAATAAAAATAATATCAAATTCTAATCCTTTTGCAGTATGAACTGTCATCAAAGAAACTGTATCTTTATTATTTTTATCATCGTTGTCATCTATGCTTGTTAAAATTGCTAATTCTTGCAAATAATGATTTAGATTAGCATTTTCAGGGTTATTTTTTTCAAAATCTATTGCTGCATTTTTAAGTTCATTAATATTTTCAATTCGATTTTCTTCCCCTTCTTCTTTAAGCATTTGAAAATAGTTTGTTTTATCTGTAATTTCATCAATTAATTGAGAAATTGAATCAAATTTTTTATTTCTTATTTCAGATATTAAATTATAAAATTCTAAACATGCTTGTTTAGCTTTTGTAGACAATTCATCAATTTCATCAGCTTTTCCAAAAGATGCAAAAGTTGATAAATTATTTTCAACTGCATAATTTTTTATAACAAAAAAAGTTTTTTCACTAATCTGTCTTTTGGGAAAATTATAAATTCTTGTTAAACTCATTTCATCACTGTTAGCAACTAAACGCATGTATGCAATAATATCTTTAATTTCTTTTCTTTGGTAAAACCTAAACCCTCCATATACACGATATGGAATATGATTGTAAGATAATGATTCTTCAATATTTCTTGAAAGATAATTAGCACGATATAAAACAGCAATGTTTTTATATTGATATTTTTTTTCATTCACCAATTCTTTAATTTTTGAACAAACAAATCTTGATTCACTATCTTGATCTTCAGATTCAAAATAAACTACTTCACTATCAAAGTTTGAATCAGTAAATAAATTTTTTTTAATTCGGTTTGGATTATTGTTAATTAAAGAATTTGCAATATTTAAAATTTTTTTAGTTGATCTATAATTTTGTTCTAAAACAATAATTTCAGTATCAGTAAAATCATTTTTAAACAAATTAAAAATATCTTTTTGAGCACCTCTTCATGAATAAATCATTTGATCTGGATCACCAACTGCAAAAACATTTTTCATGTTTTTACTTAATAATTTAATAACTTCATACTGATCTAAATTAGTATCTTGAAATTCATCAACTAAAATATAGTCAAATCTATTTTTTCATTTTTGACCAATTTCTTCAATCTTTAAAACTTGCTTTGCATATTTTATTAAGTCATCAAAATCAAGCAAATTACTATTTTTTAAAAATTTTAAGTATTCTTCATAAACTTTTTTACAAATATCTTTTTTTTTATTACCATCATAAGTATTGTCTAAAAAACTTAATCATTCATAAACTTCATCATTTTCATAAATATTTTCAGATTTCATTTTAGAAATTCAAGATAAACAAACTTTTATTTTTAAAACTTGGTTGTCAAAATTATTCACTTTATAAATATCTTTTAAAATTGAATTTTGATCATCATCATCAATAATAGAAAAATTGCTAGTTATATTTTCAATATTTAGTGCTTTTATATCTTCTCTCAAAATTCTTAAACAAATTGAATGGAATGTACCAATGTATTGAAATTTCTTATTAGGAATAATATTGGAAATTCTAGTTTTCATTTCATTAGCGGCTTTGTTTGTGAAAGTAAATCCTAAAATTCTTTCACTATAATAATTTTTTTCATTTATCAAATAAACAACTCGATGAGTTAAAACTGATGTTTTACCACTTCCAGCCCCAGCAATTACTAAAACTGGAATATCATCATCAAAAGTAATTGCTCTTTTTTGGTTTTCATTAAATTTATTATAATTAGTGGCCATCATTTTTTTTAATTCCTTCTTCAAAAATTTCATTTGTGTCTATTTCACCAGGTAAATTATATTTGATAACTGGTTTTTTCTTATTTTTTAAATTCAAAACACCATTTTTATCATCACTAAAAACTTCAACCATTTTAACCACAACAGTGTTACTAATATGATCAGTGAATGATCTTTTTTTATTTGTAAAAGCCACATTTAAAATTAATATAAAATCTAAAATAGCAGCAATTGTATATAATGATTGAAAAACTATTTCAACAACATTTTGATTGCTAGCTTCATTGGTAGTAACACTTAATAAAAAAGACAAAACATCATTTTTTGCAAAAAAGCTTGTTATTCCTAAAAATACTGTAACAATAACCATAACTAAGCAAGTTAATGATTCTCTTATCAATAATTGAACAAAAAAAATTCAATGTAAATTTTTAAAACATTTATATTTTTCATTAACAATCTGTAAAGAAGTGCTATAAATTCTAATTTTAAAAATTTTTGAAAAAATTGTATAACCCCTACATAAAAAGGGAACAATAATAAAATAAATAAAAATTGTTAAAAAAATTATAAATGTAAATAGAAAAATTTGTCATGATTGAATAAGATCTCAATTTTGAACATTATATAAATTAATTTGAAATAAATTAGAAAAGATTATAAAAAAGAAAGCAATAATGATTATAAAAGTAAATAGTAAGTCAAAAAATCTTGTAAAAGTTCTTGATACAGCACTTGCTAAATTATATTTTTTCTTTTCATTTTTTTCTAATATATTATTCATGTTTATTCTCAAATAAAATTCTTTTTCACATAATTAAATGTTGGTTTAAAAAAAGAAATGTATTTTTTTAATTTTTGATTTTTTAATAAGTCCAAACTTTTGTTATTTCTAAAAGATGGATCAATTTTTTCTAAAGTCTCTCAAGCTTTATTAATTGCAATTGATAAAGTTTTTTCATTATCATAAGAATCAAACATCTTAACTAAAAAATCACCAATACACAATTTTGGCAACCATACTAAATAGTCACTTTTTGCTTTATTGTCTAACTGAGATTCATTTATTTTATAAGATAAAAGTAAAGCACTTTCTAAAATATTATATAAATTATATGTATATTTAATAGAATTTTCATTGCTTTCTAAATCTATTAATTTTTTTGACACATAATAAGCTGTTTCATAAGAATTAAATACTTCAAAAAGATAAACTGGATACAAATTTTTAAAATTAGCAAATTTTATTTTATTTTTTTCTAAAAAAACTTTTTTAAAAACTTTGTTTCTAATAGTAATTGCACAATTAACAACTAAAGACGCATTTTTGTCTAAATTATCTTT
>CAMWUV010000047.1 GCA_947177535.1 uncultured Mycoplasma sp. | reverse complement strand
ATTCCCATAAAAAACAAAAATAAAAAGAAGTGCCCACATAAATTTTATTATTATGTGTTGCACTTCATATTTCAATCGAGCAAAAAATTGGTTAAACCAATTTTTTTTATCCTGTAATAGAATTTTTTAAATTTTGCTTTTTCAAATATAAAGCAACAAAAATAAAATTAATAATTACAATACCCAAAATAGCTATAACACCAAAAAAGTAAGTTAATCAATCAATTGCTGGTGACAAATAAATAGAAGATAAGTTAAATACCAAGAAATTAAAGAAAGTACATAAAGAAATTAAAATTCCTATACCTATCAATAAAGAAATAATAATAACTGGAACAAAAATTACTAAAACTGATAATAAATTTTCTCTATCTGAATAACCCAATGTTTTTAAAACAGCTATTATTTTTCTAAAATCATTCATCATCACTGAACTAATAATCATTATTATTATGATTATTAAAGGAATAAATAATGAAATTAGCAATGTTTCTACAGTTAGTAGTGTTTCAAAAATAGTTGAATATGTACCAAAAGATGTTGCAAAATATTCAAAAGAACTTATTGCAACTAAAGAAATATTTCCAAAAACATTTTTAAGTAATTCAGTTAAATCATTAAATACTAATGATTGTGTAATAGTTAAAACTAAATCACTTCTAGTAGCTTCTATAGGTAAATTATATTTTTCTTTAACTAAATTTAGTTCTTCTTCAGAATAAGGTAATATGGAATTAATAACAGCTTTATAACCAGAAACATCAGTAATTGATTTGAAATTTGAATCTTGAAAATTTATAAAATTACCCCAAATCCCATAAACACATTGTAATACCAAACTATTAACTAATAAAGGATTTTCTTCTTTTGAAAAAACACCATTAAATGGTACATAATTTGCATCGTATTCTGTTAAATCAACTAATGCAAACCCCCCAGTATTTACATCAATTTTTGACTTGTCACCAATTATATATGAAGTCATTGATGAAATCTCATTATTCTCATTTATTTGTAATGAAGAAGATGAAACTATTGTAGATCCTTGTGAAAAATTCAATTTAAGAATTTGATTCGAAAAATCTTGACTTGTATATAAATTTATACCAAAAGAGTCTGTAGAAATGCCAACAATTTTAAATTTGACTTTTTCTATTGGATTTGCATTCAATAATTTTTTTGTAAATCTATCATATGTATTTTTTACATCTACTGAAATAACATCACCAACACTTAAATTATATTGATATTCAGCACCTTTATTAATTACTAAAGGATAAATTTTGTCTTCTCCAATATCAAAATCAAATAATTTGCTACTTAAACTATTACCATTTTCATCAAGTAATTTAACATATTTTGAATCTTTTTTAATTCCAATAATTTCTTGATTAATATCAACTAATTTGTTTTTACCATTATTTCTCAGTGGTGGTATTTTAAAATTATCATCATTAAAAGTTATATCTAAATATGTGTAAGTTTCTGTTTTTGAAGTTTTTTCATCCAAATCCCTAAAAGGAACAATTCCAAAAGCAATTTTTGCATCTTGAGAACTAAGACTTGCATCACCATAGACCATCCCTATAAATGATAAAAAATCATTAGTAAATCTTACTGAATCAGTTTTTGTTATATTTGATAAATCAATGACTACTTTAGCATTAATAGCATAATCACCAGTATCTCTTTTTATAATATAATTTTTTTCATCATTAATTTTTTTCAATTCAGGAACATCCAAAATATTAGCAACAAAATTATTACTTAAAGCATTAATTTTTGAAATTAAATCACCTGGAAAAGACTGACTAACATAACTTCAAGCATTAATATATATACCTGCAATTGAAATTTCAAAATCAACTAATCATTTTGAAACTACAACATTTCTAAAAAAATCTAAATCTGTAGAAAACTGTTTAGTTCCTGCATAACTTGGTAATAAAAAATTTGAAAAATATTTTTTTTCTCCATCAAAAAGTTTAATACTTCCATCCAAGTTTCTTAAAGCCATATAATCAGGTTCACTTTTTAAAAGAACAGCATAAGGATTCTCATTAATATTCATTGTTGAAGTATAAATATCATAAATACCTTCTTTTTTATCTGTTATTCCTAAATCAGCATATTCTTGAATTTTATATAAACCACTTTGATCAGATGGTGTTTGTAAATCATAACGATAATCATATTTTTTGTTATCAAGTGTTTTATTTTGAGAAAATTCAAATTTTCTTGGAATTGCTGCACCTACAGAAATTATAGATAAGCCAACCGAACATAAAACTATAAATAAAAAAAACCTTGTTAATTTTGATAAAGATAAAGAAATTCTAAATTTAGTTAAAACAAATAAAGGTATTTTTCTGGATTTCATCAAATATAAAAGTTTATTTATTTTAAGTTCTGATGATTTAGTTAGTAACTCATTTATAGGACTTCTAAAAGTATTTCAAACTCCTATTAAAACAAAGGAGAAAAAAGCTATGTATATTAATAAAGCCCCTCCAAGTAAACCAAAAATGGAAAAATTATGAGGAATTATGGAAATAAATCAATAACTATCTAATATATTTAAAAATAAACTTTGAGAAAATAATGCGAGTAAATAAGCAATTGTTCCAGAAATAACAGAAACAATAAAACCAAATGTTGATAAAGCCAGTGAAATTTTAAATGTAGATAATCCATTTGCTTTTGCTATTGCTAAAGAAACTTGGTTTTTTTCAATATAAATTTTAATTAATAAATAAGCCAAATAAACACCAATAATAACCAAAACAATTACTAATATAGTAGTTGCCAATTCTATATAATTTTGGATAATCCTTGGATAACTAATTCTTGATGTTAATAAATTACTTGAATCTGATACATCAAAAGATGAATAAGCATTATTCATATATTTATTAATCACACTATTAATTGAATTAATACTAGCTTTATTATTACTAAAATTAATCGCATAATAATAGGATTGATTTGCTTGAGAGTTAGATAACAATAAACTTCTATATCCAATATCATCAACATAAATAACAGATTCTATTGAAGGATTTGGAATAGGGTTCTGAATTGAAACAATAGGATATGAGTTTTCAAAGGACATTCCTGTTCCAATAATTAAAAAATCAATTGAATTTATTGTAATAAAATATTTTGAATTAACTTCCTTTTTTCATTTAATAAATTCTTCAGAATTCATTCTTAAAGCTTCATATCATAAATTATTTGGCAATATTTCTTTATTATTACTATCCAATCACTTTTTATTAACAACAGCAGCATTACCATAAGGTGAAGCTAAAACAGATTGACCAGCATAAAAAGATGGAGTAAAACAAGCTTTTACATTAAAAGAAAAAATTACATCTTGTTGGTTAAAAATAAAAAGGTCACTAGGTGAAAAGTCACCAATAGTAATTTGGTTAGAAGGTTGTTGATAATAAACTGCTGGAGTTATTAAAGAAAATAAATGATAATAATCATTAATGTTAAAATATCCAAAATCATTAAATTGATTAACTATACTTTTTGCTAAATTTTTAGCAGTATTTGCTAAGTTAAAATCCCCTTCTAAAGAAGGAAAATAGCAATCATTTATATATTTAACCAAATTTATTAGATATTTTCCATCTTCATTAATTGAATATTGGTTACCAATTTTTGGCTGACTAGTACCACCAATTTTTACGGTTTCCAAGAGGGCATTACTAACATCTTCATCCTTTGCTGAATTAGCTAAATAATTATATTTTTCTCCAAAAAATTCATAACTATTTCTAATATTTGATCCTGAACTCAAAACAACTTTATCAATATTTCCATCTTGACTGGAAATTCCATAGTTGCCACCTTTTTTAGACACTAGATAAGATGAAAAACTTTTATAATCTTCAATTGAATAAGATTGTTGAATGTTATAAGTAATATTGTCTATTTTAGAAAGAATTTTTTTTGATAAATATTCTTGTTCATAATTAGACAATTCATGATCAATTACTTGAAGTTTTTTCTCAGAATAATTTTTTATTCATTCTTCAATAATAGATATAGCACTAATGCCATTATAACTATCTGATAAAGATTTTAAACTATCAAAATTTTTATCAGAAATTAATGATTTTTGTTCACCTAAAACCTCCATCATTTTTTGTTTGACTCATGTACCGTTAACTGAATAAACAAAACTTGATAATTCATTGTATTTATTTAATCCATATGTATTTTTTACATATTCTAATGTTTCTTTTTGTAAATCTGACAATTCTTTAGTGTTTAAATGAATCCTAAAAACAAAATCTTTTGATGAAACTACAGAACTTTTTTCATCTGTTAAATATCTTTTGTCACTTAAAATTCTCATATATTCATACAAAGGAGTTAATGAAGCAAAATTCCAATCTACATTTTTATTTGGCAAAGGAAAAGAATTAAAAACATTATTTTGATAAAAACTTGAAAGAATATTAGCAACATCTGGTGAATCTACTGTTTCTGGAACAGTTTGAAATTTACTTAAAACATTTTCAATTGATTTTCCACCAATATCTCAATCTAATGTAGGTCATCAAGAGTCACTAGTAATAAAAAAAGGCATGTCTGAATTATTTTTAGAATTAATTAATTCATATCCTTTATTCTTTTCAAAAGTTGTAGGTAACTTATCAGCAGTTACTTTAGATATATTTTTGGGATATTTTAAGTTCCCTATTTTTACTGAAATATTTGATTCTAAAATACCATCATTAAAATAACCAAGAGTATTGACTATATCATTAGATAAATTAGTACTCCCAGTTAATGGATCAATATCATAAACAATATATTGTAAATCTGAAGAATAAAGTTCTATAGCAAGTGCTCTTCATTCTTCAGAAGAAGATGGTACTAATAAATTTCCATAAGAAAATAAAATACCTCTTGCTCTGTCTTTATACATAGAATCAGAGTTGTTCACACCAGATCCCTCAAAAAATTCATTAAAACCATTTTCCACATAATATGCAAAAATATAATTTAGAACATTATCTTTATTAACTTTTACATATGATGAATGATATAAATCTGTTGGTTCATAAGCAAAAGTTGTTAAATCATTTGAATATTCATCTAAATCTTTAAAATAAGTGCCATCTGCTAATTTTTTTTTTGGATTTAATAAATCAATGTCATACAAAAATGACAAATTTTTATTTTTTAAATTTTTTTCATCTGACTCTAAAATAGCTTCATTACCTTTAGATTCATGTTCTAGTGAAGTATATGAATATTTGATATTACTTGAAAAATATAATGATGCAAATGAAGCATAAACAATAGCAAAAGAAATAAAAAATAATCCTATTAATAATAAAATAGAGTGTTTAAAAGATTTTAATACTTGTTTTATTAATTGAATCATAAGTTTCTTTACTATTATAAATACAACAT
>CAMWUV010000046.1 GCA_947177535.1 uncultured Mycoplasma sp. | reverse complement strand
TTAATAAGTTTTGTAAAGTTATATTTTTATAATATAAAATTATTGATAATTAAATCAAAGATTTAGGAACATTATTTGTATGGCAAAAAATAAAAAAAAATCTAATAGTAGAAGTTCTAGAAAAGAAAAAGGGAATAATAAAACAACTGCAAAAAAAGAAAATAAATTTGTTTTAAGTGAACAAGATATTGAAAATATAAAAAATAAAACTAATGAATTTATTTCTGAATTAGAAAAAAGAAGCAAAAATCCTTTTCTTTTTAATAAAAGAAAATTAATTAAATCACAAATTGTTGATTTAAAAATTTGTTTAGAAAATGAAGAATATTATTTACTTGATTCAAAAATAAAAGCTTTTGATGCACTAGAAAAAAAAGAAAAATTAGAACTTGAAAAAGAAAATGAAAAAATAGAAAAAAATAAGAAAAAAGAACCAAAACCTAAAAAGAGTCTTTCTGAATCAATTAAAAACTTTGATTCTTGACCTTTATATTCAAGAATAAAAAGAATTCTAAATAATTATGATGGTATAGAAAGAAAACAAAGATTAATCTTGGTTATTGCTGTTTTTATTTTATTTTTAATAGTTGCATTAATTGGACTTTTACTAGTTTTAAATGTTATTCCATACAATATTGGTGGTGATCAACAAAGAATTGGTCCTTTAGTTTGTTTAGTTGTACCTTTAGTTTGTTTAATTTTTGTTTAAGGAATATATTATGAATTGAAAAGAAATTTATAAAAATTTTCCACATTATACATTAGTTAATGAAGGCACAGAAAAAGAAATAATTAGTACAAGAATAACTAGAACTGGATTAGAATTTGCTGGATTTTTTGTTCATGATAATTTAAAAGCAGTAGTTTTATGAGGGAAAGATGAGTTTTTATACTTAAAACAATTTAGTCAGGAAGAAATAAATAATAAAATTGAAAAGATTTTTAAAACAACACCACCATTAGTGGTTTTATCTAGATCTTTCCCTGCTATTGAATTATTACTTGATTTAGCAAAAAAATATAATGTAACAGTTTTATCAACAAAAGAATCATCAAGTTCATTAACAAATTATATAAATACTTTTTTAACTGAGAGACTTTCAGCAAAAGAGTTTATTCATGGTAATTTATTAGAAATGTTTGGTTTAGGCGTTTTGTTGCTTGGGAAATCAGGGTTAGGTAAATCTGAAACATCAATTGAATTAATTAAAAAAGGACATATGTTAATTGCTGATGATGCAATTTTTTGTAGTAATGTATACAACAAAATAATTGGAAAAGCTCCAAAACGTTTTTTTGGTTTTTTGGAAGCTAGAGGTTTAGGAATAATTGATGTAGGTAGGATGTTTGGGATAGAAAAGATTAAAGAATCTACTCAAATAAATGTGATTATAGAATTAGTTGAATTTGATCCTAAAATTCATAATTTTGAAAGATTGGGTAGAGATTTAAAATACAAAGAAATTTTAGGAGTTAAAATACCTTATTTTTTATTACCAATAGCAAGTGGTAAAAAAACAAGTGATATGATTGAAGTTATTGTTGCACACCTAAAATTAGTTTTATCAGGTTATAATTCTTTTCAAGTGTTAGAAAAAATATCAAAAGAGATTAATGAAAATGAATAATTTTTTGAATGCAGTAACAACAGTTTTAAATATTGATAAAGTTGCTTTTAAAATAGGTGATTTAGATATTGCTTGATATGGAATATTTTTTACAATTGGATTTATTCTTGCTATTATTTTTGCTTGTATAAAATTGGAATGTTGATACAAAATTTCTTGTAACCCTTTTTATTGATTTGTTTTTATTGGAATTCCTGTTTCATTACTGGGTGCTAGAATTTGGAGTTTTATTATAGGTGATTCAAAAGTTCCTATAGGTGATAATTTTTTTAGTGCTTTTTTTAATTTTAGAAATGGTGGGTTAGCAATTGAGGGTGGAGTTGCTTTAACTGTAATTGCTGCTTTTATTTATTTTCCTTTAATTTTAAAAAAACCAAAATATCATGTGAAGACAAAAATTGGAAAAGAATTTTTTGTAAAACAGGTTTCAATGTGAGTTTATGCTGATGCAATTGTTCCTTGTATTTTAGTTGGTCAAATTATTGGTAGATGGGGAAATTTTTTCAATCAAGAAGTTTATGGACCAGAAACATCTGCTGAAGGTTTAGCATGATTAAAAAATTTTATGCCAGCAGTTTATGAAAATATGTATATAGATGGTGCTTATAGAGAACCTTTCTTTTTATATGAGTCTTTTTTTAATTTTTGATTTTTTATAATTTTATATGTTGGTGGTGAATTTATTAAAAAAAGAAAAGCAGGCGATTTAGCTATTGGCTACTTTATTTGCTATGGTTTATTAAGAACTTGTATGGAACCTTTTAGAAATGGAAATTTTATGTTTGTTACCTCAATTGTAACTTCAGTTTTATTTTTTGTTTTAGGAATAGTGTTACTTATTTGTAATCATTTAGTTTTTGCAAAACACCGTGATTTTAAATTCTTTGAATTTATTGGTTATGAATTTTGTGAAATTTTTGGAATAAATAAAGATTTTTCTAATGTTAAAAATAAACAATCAAAAGAAAAAAATAAAATTAGTAAAAATAATTTATCTAATAAAAAATTATTTACTATTTCTCATCAAAAAACTATTAAAGATTTTTATCGTAAACCATCTGAAATTTTTTATTACAATGGTTTTTAGATTAAAGTTTAAGCATTTGTAATCTTAAATTTAATCTTTTTATTTCTTTTAAATTTTTCATAATTATTAAAACAAAATTTATAAAATATATATAACTTAAATTATTGTTTGCATGTTTTTGCTATAACAAGGGAGAAAAAATGAAAGAAATAAAAAAAGCTTTAACTTTTGATGATGTTTTATTAAAGCCATATTATTCAGAAATTTTACCAAAAGAAGCTGAAGTAAATGTTGTTTTAAGTAATAAGTTTGAAATGAATATTCCAATATTTAGTGCAAGCATGGATACAGTTACTGAAATTAACATGGCTTTTAGTATGGCACTAAATGGTGGAGTTGGTGTAATCCATAAAAATTTCTCAATTACAAAACAAGCTAATATGGTTAAACAAATCAAACATATTAAAAATGGATTATTTTGATCTATTATGGCTTTTGAATCAAGTAATAAAATTGAAACAATAAAATCTAAAATTTTTGATGAATATTTAGATGACTGTATTTTTGTAACAGTTAATGGGAATATTGTTAATATTGTTTCAGTTGAAGATTTAGAAAATAAAAATGTTGATTTAAATGCTACTTTAGAATCATTATCAAGAAATAAATTAGTTCTTGCAAAAGATACAAATAGTTTAGAAGAAATTTTAACACTTATGGAAGAAAATAATGTTAAATATGTTCCTGTAATTTCTGAATCTAGTAATGGAATAGTTGCTGTTGCTAAAAAGAAATGATTAGTTCCATATTTAAAAGCCAAAAATCAATTATTAGATGCTAAAGGAAAACTAAAAGTTTTAGGGGCTGTTGGAGTTAGTGAAGACAGTCTTGAAAGAGCTAAAATGTTAATTGCAGCAGGAGCTGATGGCATTGTTATTGATAGTGCTCATGGTCACTCAAAAAAAGTAATAGATTTAATTAAGGATATTAAAAGAAATTTTCCCAAAATATTTTTGATTGCAGGTAATGTTGTTACAAAAGAGGGAGTTAATGATTTACATAAAGCAGGAGCTGATGTTATAAAAGTTGGTGTGGGTCCTGGTGCAATTTGTACAACAAGAATAGTTTCAGGAGTTGGTGTACCACAATTTAGTGCAATTTTAGAATGTGCTGAAGCTGCCAAAAAATTAAATATTTCTATAATTGCAGATGGTGGTATTAAAAATTCAGGCGACATTACAAAAGCATTAGCAGCAGGAGCTGATGCTATTATGCTTGGAAGTTTGTTAGCAGGAACAGATGAGTCACCATCAGATAAAGTTATAAAAAATGACAAAATTTACAAACAATATCGTGGGATGGGCAGCATTGCAGCAATGAAAGCAGGTAGCTCTGATCGTTATGGTCAAGAAGGAGTTAAAAAATTGGTAGCTGAAGGTGTTGAAGGACTAGTACCATATAGTGGTTCTGTAAAAGAAATTTTATACACATTAATTGGTGGATTAAAAAGTGGTATGGGATATTTAGGTGCAAAAAATATCAAAAATCTTCAAGAAAATGCAGAGTTCATTGAACAATCTTTAAATGGTTTTAAAGAAAGTTCTCCACATTCAATTATTAATTTAGATAAAAACTTTAATAAATAGTACAAATTTTTATTATACACAAAAAAATTATTATTAGGTTGAATTTTTTAAAAAAATATTGTTTAATCTTAATGTGGTGGTAAAAACTGAAAGAGTGAAAGTAATCTTTCTAACACTGTAAAACATGTTATTATCCGGACTTTAAGTAAAGTAGGTTTAAAAATAGGTAATAGTAGTCGAGTGAAAATCCTATTTAGATATCTGTATAAGTTTTTTGGTCAGGAAACTTATCTGTGCAGCGCGACACAATATCTTATTTTCGATGAAAACTGAAAGAGTACTTAGATTTAGCTGAATGACTAAAATTATGGTAAGGTTTGGTTTAATAGCTTATAAGGTTTTGAAAGCCATAGTTATTTTGGGTTTACTTTGAGGTAAACCCCTTTTATTTCAGGTTATTTTGTTAAACTATATGGATGCCATATAGTTTTTTATTTTTCTTTTTTATTTTTCCGATATGCTATATAAAGAATTTATATAGAAATATGACAATAAAACTATTTGAAATTTTTGCAGGAATTGGGTCACAATATAAAGCTTTAAAAAATATTAGTAAATATAAAAACTGAACAATTGAGCATGTTGGAATGGTTGAATGGTTTGTAGATGCAATAATAGCTTATGTATGTATCCACAGTAAGAATTTTAAGGCTACAAAATCTCCATTAAATAATTTTTATAGTTTAAGTTTAGATTCAAAAAATGAATTATCACATCTTGGATTAACAAAACTGAATAATTCTCTTAAATCTTCTTATTTAAATTATTCAAAAGATCATTTTAATAATTTATTCAATATTGAAAAAATTAATTATTTAAATATTCCAAAAAATATTGATATTTTAACTTATTCTTTTCCTTGTCAGGATTTAAGTGTTCAAGGCTTACAAAAAGGAATAGATAAAAAATTAAAAACTAGAAGTGGTTTATTATGAGAAGTTGAAAGAATTTTGATTGAAATTTTTAAAAATTTTAATATTGAAGAAATGCCAAAGTATTTGTTAATGGAAAATGTTAAAAATTTATTAAATAAAAAAAATATAAAAAATTACCAATTATGAATCAATCAATTAAAAAAACTTGGATATGAATCAAAAACATATGTTTTGAATTCTAAAAATTTTAATTCAGCCCAAAGTAGAGAAAGAGTTTTCTGTTTATC
>CAMWUV010000045.1 GCA_947177535.1 uncultured Mycoplasma sp. | reverse complement strand
GTATACTGACATGGATTCTTTTTCAAAAAAGAAAAATGAAAATGGGAAAACAATTTGACTATGTTTTTTTTCTACTATGGGTTTGTGTGGAAGTTTTAATATCAATATAGTAAAAGAATTAAAAAAACATATTGTTACAGAAGATAAGATATGATTAATTGGTAAAAAAGGAAAATCAATTATGAAATCTAAAAATATCTTAAATGAAATACTTTTAGATATTGAATTGGAAGATAAAGATATAAATTATGATTTATGTTATTTGTTAGCAGATAACTTGCTAAAAAATTTTAATGATAACAATGAAATTAAATCAGTAAAAATGATATATAGTAATTTTGTTAATTCATTATCATTCATTCCAAAAGTATTTTCTCTTTTACCACTTGATGATACTATTAACAAATCTAGGTTAGAAGTTCCAAAAAATGGAGGTGAATATCATATAAAACCAAGTGCAAATGAATTATTTGAATCAGTTTTAAATGATTACTTAGCAACTTGTATATATGGTGCAATTATAGAATCAAAACTTTGTGAAAATGCTTCTCGTAGAAATGCAATGGAATCTTCTACTAAAAATGCAAATGAATTAATAAAAAATTATAAATTAGAACTTAATAGAAAAAGACAATCTGATATTACACAAGAAATTACAGAAATTATTTCAGGTATGGGAGGTGAATAAAATGGATGATAAAAAAATTGAAAGATTAAAAGAAGCTGAAAATGACTTTAACTTAAAATTAAAAAAATATTTAAATAGCAAGAAAAGAAAAATAGCTATTAAAAATCCTAATTATAAACCAAAAGAAAAAATAAATTCAGATGATATTTTTAAAAATGATGAAATTAAACTTGAATTACCAATCGATAAAGAAACTTATAATTTAAGTAATAACAACATCGAAGAAAAAGAATCTTTTGAGAATTTTGTTCATGAAATTCCACCTTTTGAAGATAGTTTTTTATCAGAAAATTTTAAAGAGAATTTTTTAAAAAAACATAATCCTGATAAAGAAGACATACAAGAAAAAGAAGATTTAGAAAAAAATGATATAAATAAAGATTTTATTTTTGATGAATCAGCATTTGTTTCTGAATTTGATAATATAGAAAGTCATAAAAATGAAATTCCAAATTATAAAAATCATTTATTAAAAGTAGAAAATAATAAAGATTTAGATCAATCTATTATTGAAAAAAATAATGAAACAATTTTGATTAAAAATATAGATTTAGATGAAATACAAGAAAACTATGATTCTGAATATGACATTAATTTTATTCCCTTTAAAAATGAAAAAGAATCTGTTAATTTAAAAGATGATTTTAAAGAAAAAAAAGAAAATGAATTAGAAAATAATCCTAGTTATGATTTTGAAGAAAAAGAAACAAATAAGAACAATGATTTTGTAGTTGAAAATAACAACAAAAATAAATTTAATTTTAATAATGAAAGTGAAAATTTAATTTTAAGTGATTCTGATCACATAGATGTTTATGTTGAAAGAGAAGATATTTCTAAATTTTATTTTAATGATTCAGATTTTGGTGTAGTTTATCAAATTTTTGGTCCTGTTATTGATGTTAAATTTTCTAAAAATAATATGCCAAATATTAATGATGCTCTTATTATTGAAAATGAAAATAAAAAAACAATAATTGAAGTTGCTTTGCTTGAAGGTGATGACATTGCTAGATGTATTTCCATGGGACCCACTGAAGGATTATATAGAGGTTTAAAAGTTATTAATACAAAAAAACCTATTATGGCTCCTGTTGGTGATGGAGTTTTGGGAAGAATGTTTAATGTTGTTGGTGACCCAATTGATAACAAACCATTACCTGAAAATATAAAATATGAACCCATTCATAAAAAACCACCTTCTTTTGATGAGCAGTCTACAAAAACTGAAATTTTTGAAACAGGAATAAAGGTTATTGATTTGCTTGTACCTTACTTAAAAGGAGGTAAAATTGGTTTATTTGGTGGAGCAGGTGTAGGTAAAACTGTTTTAGTTCAAGAATTAATTCATAATATTGCTACAAACCATGGTGGTCTTTCAATTTTTGCAGGTGTTGGAGAAAGAACAAGAGAAGGAAATGATTTATATTATGAAATGGTTGATGGCGGAGTAATCAATCAAACAGCATTAGTTTTTGGACAAATGAATGAACCACCAGGTGCTAGAATGAGAGTTGCTTTAACAGCTTTATCAATGGCTGAATATTTTAGAGATAGCAAAAGTCAAGATGTTTTGTTATTTATTGATAACATTTTTAGATTTTCACAAGCAGGGTCTGAAGTGTCTGCTTTACTAGGTAGAATTCCATCTGCTGTTGGATATCAGCCAACACTAGCTTATGAAATGGGACAATTACAAGAAAGAATTACCTCAACAAAAAGTGGATCTATAACTTCAGTTCAAGCAGTTTATGTACCAGCAGATGATTTAACTGATCCAGCACCTTCAACAACTTTTGCTCATTTAGATGCAAAAACAGTACTGGATAGAAAAATAGCTTCTTTAGGAATCTATCCAGCTATCAATCCATTAGAATCAAGTTCTAGAATGTTAGATCCTTCAATTGTTGGAATAGAACACTATAAAGTAGCTAGAAATGTTCAAACTATTTTACAAAAATTTGAAGAATTACAAGATATTATTGCAATTCTTGGTGTGGATGAACTTTCAGAAGAAGATAAACTTTTAGTTTCTAGAGCAAGAAAAATTAGAAATTTTTTATCACAACCTTTTTTTGTTGCGGAAAAATTTTCAGGCAGAAATGGTAAATATGTTTCAACAGAAGACACTATTAAAGGTTTTAGTGAAATAGTTGAAGGAAAATGTGATGAAATTCCAGAATCATATTTTTTATATGTTGGTTCTATAGATGAAGTTTATAAAAATTATGGTAATTCAAAAAAAGAGTAAAAAATTAATGGAAAATAATTATGGGTCAGAATTCAAATTTAAAATTTAATATTATTACTCCATCTAAAGTTGTTTATAGTGATTTTGTAAAATCAGTTTATTTTTGTGATGATAAAGGTGATATTGTTATTTTAAATAATTATGAACCAACCATTGGAAAAATAAAAAGATCACAAATTGAAATAATTGATATAGAGGGAAGAGTTTTAGAATATATTATTGACAATGGTATTTATTCAGTTGCAGATTGTGAACTTAATTTTTTAGTAAGTTTTTGTATAGAAAATACTGAAGAACAAAAAAATGAAATATTGGAAATGAAAGAAAAAACGTTAAATGTTTTGAGTAGTAAAAAACTGAATATGCAATTTAATAAAGAACTTTTAATTTTCAAAAAATTAACTAGTAGTAGAAAAAAATAATTTTTAATTTTAATTTATAGTTTTGTTTCTATTACTTACTTGTTATTTTAAAAAAAATTAATAATCTGATATTATAATTAATGTTGCTTTTATAAGTGAGATAAAAACTAAAAGGAGAATGATTATGAAAAAAGGTGTTCACATGAAATTGAATGATGTAAATTTTGTTTGTGCTTCATGTAATAGTAGTTTTCTTATTAAATCAACACTAAATAATAAAGAAACAACTATTGATGTTTGTAGTTCTTGTCACCCCTTTTACATTGGTACATCAATGAGTCAACAAGTTAAAGGAAGAGCAGAAAAATTTAATAAAAAAATTGCTAGTTCTGAAGCAAGTTCTAAAAATAAATCTGAAAAACACAAAAAACAAAATAAAAAAGTTGTTCATTCTCTAAATAATTTATAAATTTTTTTATTCTTAAATTAAAAATAGCACTTATAGTGTTATTTTTATTTTTTTTATAACTATAAAAAAGGAATTTTTATGATTTACAATGAGAAACTTTATGATTCTTTAATTTTAATTGAAGAAAAATTTAATGATTTGAACAAAGAACTTGAAACTGTTGGAAGTAATATTAAAAGAATGTCAGAAATTAATAAACTATTAAAAGATAGTACTCCTATTGTTCAAAAATTCAAAGAATATAAAAAAATTTTAGAAGATATTTCTTCTGCAGAAAAGTTAATTAAAATAGAAAAAGATAGTGAATTAATAGAATTAGCACAGCATGAATTAACAGATAAAAAACCATTAATTGAAAAATATGAATATGAATTAAAAATTTTGCTTTTACCCAAAGATCCCAATGATGATAAAAATGTTATTGTAGAAATGCGACCAGCGGCAGGTGGAGATGAATCATCAATTTTTGTAGGTGACCTTTTTTCTGCATATAAAAGATATGCTGATTCATTAGGATGAAAAGTAAAAATGCTAGAAATTCAAGAATCATCTCATGGTTATGGTTTTATTTCTTTTATGATAAGTGGAGAAAATGTTTATTCTAAAATGAAATTTGAATCAGGTGTTCACCGGGTTCAAAGAGTTCCAGCAACAGAATCAAAAGGTAGAGTTCATACATCAACAATTACTGTAGCAGTATTACCAGAAATAGAAGATGTTGAACTTGTTATAAATAATAGTGATTTAAAAATAGACACATATAGGGCATCTGGTGCAGGTGGGCAACATATTAATAAAACAGAATCAGCTGTTAGAATTACACATATTCCAACAGGTATTTTTGTTGCATGTCAAGAAGGTAAATCTCAAATTGAAAACCGGGAAACAGCTATGAAAATGTTGAGGGCTAAACTTTGAGAAATTCAAGAAGAAGAAAAAAGAAAAAATATTTCTGATTTAAGAAAAGGACAAGTTGGAACCGGAGAAAGAGCTGAAAAAATTAGAACTTATAATTATCCCCAAAACAGAGTAACAGATCATAGAATTAATTTAACTTTAAACAAACTTGATTCAATAATGATGGGTAATTTAGAAGAAATTATTGACTCTTTAATTTCATATGATGAATCTATTAAAATGCAAGAAGCAAAAATATAATAATTTAACTTTTAGTGAATTAAGAAAAAAGCTAAATCCAACAGGTGATAATTATATAAAAAGAGTAATTAATGAATTGATTTTATATAATTCAAAAATTGTAAAAAATAACTCTGATATTTTTTTTGAAAGTAATACAAAAATTGATTTTGATTATAATAAATTTAATAAACAGTTAAATAAAGTAATAGTGAAAAATTATCCAGTTGAATATATCACTAAAAATTTCTCTTTTTTTGGGATTGACTATTATATAGACAAAAAAGTTTTTGTTCCAAGAATGGAAACTGAATATATGTTGGATTGAGTTGTTACTAACAAATATTTAGAAAATAAAAAATATATTTTGGATTTATGTAGTGGAAGTGGCGTTTTGGCCAATACAATTTCTTATATTAAAAAAAATAAAAATGTAAAAGTTATTGGAGTAGAAAAATATTTTTTTCCTTATATTGTTGCTTTAAAAAATGCAAAAAAACATAATCTTAAAACTCAATTTATAAAAAAAGATTTATTTAAATTAAATAAAATGCATTATGAAAAATGTGATTTTATTATTTGCAATCCACCATATATAAG
>CAMWUV010000044.1 GCA_947177535.1 uncultured Mycoplasma sp. | reverse complement strand
GAATGGCTTTAGTGATTCTAAAACAATTAAAAAAAGTAGAAATAACAATAATTTTAGTAACCAAAATGAAATAAAAAAAATTTATTTTGGTGATTTTTTTGCTGGAATTGGTGGATTTCATTATGCTTTTAATAATGTTATTGAAAGAAATTTTAAAAATAAAATTAAAACTTTTTGTACTTATGTTTCAGAAATTGATAAATTTGCAAAAGAAATTTATAGTAAAAATTTTAATTTTGATATATCAAAAATATTTAATATATATGAATTTCAAGAAAATAAAAATGAAAAATTAGATATTATTTTTTGTGGTTTTCCATGTCAATCTTTTTCATCTGCTGGAAACAAAAAAGGTTTTGAAGATGAAACTCGAGGGACTCTAATATTTAAAATGATTGAAATAATAAAAAAAACAAAACCAAAAATAATTTTATTAGAGAATGTGAAACACCTAGTGAATCATGATAATAAAAAAACTTTCAATAAAATTATTAAAGAATTTAAAGATCTTAACTATATAACAACAGAAACTCCTCTTATTTTAAGTCCTTTTAAAGATTTTAATATGCATCAAAATAGAGAAAGAGTTTTTATTCCTTTAGTTTCTAAAAAAATTGAGAAAAAATTAAAATTTCTTGAAGAAGATAAAAAAGTTTTAAAAAGTAATTATTATTTTAATTTTTCAAGAGATAGGAAACCAAATGAAAAATTATACTTAAAAAAATCAGATGAATTATTTAAAGCTTTACAAGCTTGAAAAGAGTTTATAGAACATTTTAAAAAAGTAAACAAAAAAATTCCTGTTATTTGATTAGATGAAATGTGTAAAAAAAATTATATTTCTAATTCAAATTGTCAAAATAAAGAATGATACAAAAACTATATTAAATCAATGAAAAATTTTTATGAAGAAAATAAAAATTATATTGATAGATGAATTAAAAAATTTAAACCATTTGAATGGAAATTAAGAAGAAATAGAAAACTAGAATGACAAGCAGGTGAAACAGATTTTGATAGTGCATATTTGCAACCAAGACAGTCAGGTTTAAGATTCAGAAAAAATCTTTGTTTTCCAACATTAGTAGCTACTGTTCAAATCCCTTTACTAAAAGATGAAAAAGGATGAAGACTTTTATCAACAAAAGAAGTTAGTAGATTACAAAGTTTTCCAGAAAATCATCAAATTTGTGATGTTGATTTTCAAGCATATAAGCAATATGGAAATTCAATTAATGTAAAAGTAGTTGAGTGAGTTTTTGATGCTTATTTAAAAAAATATTTGGAGATTTTATAAATGGGAAATAAATATATAAATTTTTATAATGGAAATTATTTGTATTCTGAGCAAAAAAGTATGTCTAATTCAGAAAAATATTTAACTATTCCTGTTCATTTTTATGATAGACATATTTTTTCTCATAAAGGTGTAATTAATTTACAAAAAAAAGATAAAAATTTTTTTGTATATTATTTTGATATCAGATCATCTGGAATTTTAGATAACTATAAAAAAAGAATTCAAGTTGCTCCAAATAAAAATGAAATAAAAGATTTTTTTATTCCCATTTCTGTTTATGATGCAGGAAATAAAAAATGCTATGTAAAATTTAGTTCTTGTTTACCAATAGTAAATAATTCTTTTTCATTAAAATCTGTATGAATTGATTTTATTTATATAGTTTACTGTTTAAAAACAAATGAAAAAATAAAATACTTAGCAAAAGATACTAATAGTAGTGAAAATTATTGATTATATTTTTCAACAAATTTTAATGATTTACTATTTTGTAAAGAAAATGAATTTATAGAATTAACAGATTTTGAAAAGAAAAAAATTATTAGGGAAATTGATAAATTTGAAGCACTAAAAAGACTTCACAGTATTTTTAATGATGATTTAAACAATAATGAAGAAAAACGTTCAGAAATAAAAAATGAAAACTTTGAAAAAATAACTCAGATATCAGATCATGAAATCAGCAAAGAAAATGACATTGATAATGATATAGAATTTTTGTCTTTTGAAGAAATAAATAAAGAAAATGGTAACTTCAAAAATAGTCATAATGAAAATAAAGATATAGGAAAAAAAGCAGAAAATATTTTTTATTCAAAAATAAAAAATGATCCTGATTTTGTTGCTAAAAACTTAAGAATAGAAAAAATAAATAGTGTTGAATGAGTTAATGAGTTTAAAGAATCTTATAAACCATATGATTTTTGCATTAATGATCACATTTTTATTGATGTAAAAGGTACATATGATGAAAAATCATATTTTGAAATGTCACCAAATGAAAATGCTTTTAGAAAAGACCAAAAAGAAAATGGTAATGAATATTTTATTGTTAATATAACAAATATTATTAATGACTATGAGCAACAAAAATTTATTTTTTTTAGTAATGAAGAAATAGATAATTTAGATTTAAAAGAAAAAATTAAATTTGTTTACAAGGAGTAATGAAATGAATGATTTTGATAGAAATAAATTGGTAGAAAAAATTGATATAACACCACCAGTAACTATTTATAATATATTTCAAAAATTAACATATAAGCACCCTAGTGCTATATCTGAATTTATTGATAATTCAACACAAAGTTATAAAGATAATAAAAATATTGAAAGAAAAATAGAACCTAAAATTTTCTTTATTCATATTGAAGACAAAATAAATAATGAGGAAAAAATACAAATCATAGATAACTGTTATGGAATAAAAAATTCTAATTTAGAAAGAGTTTTAAAACTTAATGTTCCCCCAAAATTTGCTAATAAAAGTAGAAATGAGTTTGGCATGGGGTTAAAAACTGCTGCTTTTTGAATAGGAAACAAATTAACTATTTTAAGTAAAAACATAAATGAAGATAGAACTGTAAAAATTTCAATGGCATTAGACAAACTTGAAAATAGTAATATTGAACCAAAATATTTAGATACAAATTATTTTAAAGAAAAGTCTAAAATTTTTGATTTTGGAACTTTAATACAAATTAGTGATATAACTAAAAAATTTACTCCAACTAAACTTAAATCAATTTGTGAAATTCTTGCTTCAAAATACAGAGAGGACATAATAAATGATAATTTAGAGATAAGAGTCATAAAATTGAAAATTAATGAAAACTCTAGAGAATTTTTTGATGTTACAAGAGTTAATGAAGATATAGAAAATAGCAAAGAAAAATTTTATAAAATAAGAAGTATTTTTGAAGCTATTCCTGTTGAATTTAGAGAGCCTAAAATAAGACAAAATTCAAATGGTGAAGAATATAAAATACAAATAGATGATTATCTATTTTTTGAAAATGAAAAATACCATATAAAAGGATGGGTAGGAATTTTAGAAACTGGTAATAGAAAAAAGGCAGGATTGATTCTTTTTAGACATGGAAGAACCATAATTGGAGATGATGAAAATGAAGGATACCGTCCAAAGAAAATTTTTAAAGACGGTGCTTCTTTTGAGTACCAGAGATTATATGGAAAAATTTATTTAGATGATTTTCCAGTTGTTCAAGCCAAAAATGATTTTGATTGACATAGTGGTTTAGAAGAGGAATTTATAGATTTTTTGTATAACAAATTGACAGAACAAAAAGATTTTAATTTAGTTCAAATATCTAGAAATCTAAGAAATAATAAATCATCACTAGAAAGAAAAGAAATAATAAACAAAGAAGTAGCTAAAGATATAGAAGAAAAAATAAAAGAAGATAATGTGTTTGAATTTTTTACTTTTGTAAAAAAAGAAAATAATGAAGGTTTTGAATTTTCTATTGAAGAAAAAGATGGTACAAAATATGAATTTGATTTAATAATTTTGAGATCTTTAGAAACTCAAGAAAAAGATTGACTTTCAATAATAGAGTGCAGAGAAAGAAATAAGTATATTCTTGAATTAAATTTAGATTTACCTTTTTTTAGTCCTTTTAATGATGATATTGAAAATGTCAAAAATCAAATCATCAGATTTTGTGTTTATTTTTCTTTTGCTGAAGTGAAACATAACAAAATATGTGATAAACCTGCACACTTTAGAGATCAACTAAACAAATGTATTAAAAAACATTTAAAAATTGAAGAAAAGGAAAAACAATATGTTTAATAACCAAAGTCATATTTTAAAAAGTTTTAAAGAATATTTAGATAAAAAAATTGATGATGAAGATGAAAGAAAGAAAATTTTAGAAAAAGGTGAACAAATAATTAAAGATTTAGACAAGAAAGAAAAAAGCGAAAGAAAAGGACTGTTAGTTGGTCATGTTCAGTCTGGTAAAACTATGAATTTTATTTCTGTGATAGTAAATTCTTTTTTTTATGATTACAAAATAATAATTGTTTTAACTTCTTTAGATAACAAACTTCATGTTCAAACAGTAGATAGATTAAAAGAATCACTTAAGTGAAATGAAAATAAGAATTATTTAAAATTTTTTGAACAAAAAAGTTTAAATAATATTGATGATAGTAGAAAACTTTTAATTAAAAATTTAGAATCTAATCATTTTTCAATTATACCTATTTTAAAAGGTCCTAAAATAGATAAGATTAGAGAAATTTTGGATTATTATAGTTTTGAAAATAAGAAGGTTCTTGTAGTTGATGATGAAGGTGATTTAGCATCAGCAACTCATAGTGTTTCTAAAGATAGTAAAACTTATAAAAAAATAGAATCCCTTTTAGATAAAACTAATTCTACTTATTTAACTGTTACTGCTACTCCACTAGTTAATATTTTGATGAATAAAGAAAAATCACTTTTTCCGAATTGAGTTTTTTGCATTGATCCTGGAAAAGGCTATGTTGGAATTAATGAATTTTCTAATAATCAAAACAAGTACTTTCAAATAATAGATGAAAAATTTGATAATTTAAAAAAAGATTTTCCTTGACATATTACAAAAGAATTCCGTGAAGCAATTAATTATTATTTTTTGTTAGTAGTTAGAAATTTAGAACTTGGTGCTTTTACAGAACAAAGTCACACAAATATGTTGATTCATACAGATATTTTAAAAATTAAGCATGATGAATATAACAACATTGTTACAGAATATATAGATGCAAATGTTGGAGCATTATCAAAAAATGAAAATGATATTTCATATAAAAAATATGTTCACTATTTAAAAGAAATTTCAAATAAATATTTTGATGATTTTGATTTAAATAAAAAAATTTTAGAAAGATTAAAATTTGTAATGAAATCTGCACAAGTTTATTTAGTAAATAGTGATAAAAATGATCAAGCAATTTTAAATGGAAACCAATGTTCAATTTTAATTGGTAGTAAAATGCTAGAAAGAGGTATAACTTTAGATAATTTATTGGTAACTTTTTTTACAAATAGAGCAAAAAATAAATCAGCAATTGATACACTTTTACAAAGAGCTAGATGATTTGGTTATAGAGAAAAAATTTTAAATGATATAAAAATTTTTACTACCAAAAAAATAGCAGAAGATTTTAAAGAAATAAATGGTATTAATAATTCTCTTTGAAATATTTTGAAAGAGGCTGAAGAATATGGAGAACCTTTAAATAATGTTATGTATTCAATGCTTTGTGCAAAAAAAGATTTAGTACCTACAAATAAAGCTCCTTTGGATATAATAAGTTTGATTAATAGATATTATGATAATAA
>CAMWUV010000043.1 GCA_947177535.1 uncultured Mycoplasma sp. | reverse complement strand
AAATATTTTTTTTATTTTATTTTTTTTAACTTTTTTTTTTTTTTTTTTTTTTTGATTAGTATTATAATTAAATTCCACAATATTTTATGTTAGGTAAAAATTCTATGAAAAAATTTAAGAGTTTAAAACTTTTCCTTCTTGGTGCTCTAGCAGCTGGTGCAGCAATAGCTACTCCTGTGCTTGTAACAGCTTGTGGATCATCAAATAGTGATGCTAATACAAATACAAATGTTAGTTTGGTTGAATATAATGCTAAACAAACTAAGAAAGCAGCTAGTCAAACACAAAATTCTAATGTTACTTTAAAAGCAGATACTGTTTCAAGTGATGAAGAAATAGCTTTAGATCCAAATCGAAGTGAAGATGCTTTAAACAAAGCAAATCAAACATTTAAAAACTTAAGTAAAGATAAATTACAACAAGATTTTGATAAAGTTTTAACAAAATTTTATAATATCTATGAGTTTGAATATGAATTCCAAAATGGTGATAGTGAAATTGAAATTGATGCTGAACTTTTAAAAGTAACAGTTGATGAAATTAATAGTGATTTAACTGTTAAAGTTACTGCACAATTTAGAGTTGAAACAGAAACAGAAGATGAAAAAACAGATGAAGAAGAGAAAAAAGTAGAAATGGTTAATCAACAAAAAACTTTTACTATATCTCCAATGTTTGCTACTAATCAAGAAATTCAATTTTTAACTTCAGTTTTAGAAGAGGCTAAAAATCAAGAATCTGAAGAAGAGGGTGGATTTGAATTAGATGTAGAAGATTTATATGAACTTTATGTTGGTAATAAAAAAGACAACGAAAAAAGTATTTTTGAAGAAGTTGAAGCATTTACAACTGATTCAAAATTGGGTGGTTTATTAGGATATAAAATCAAGTTAAATGATTTAAAATATGAACCTGAAAATTCTTCGCAAGACTCTACTAATTCTAATGATCAAAAACAAAATAATAATAGTTCATCAATAACAGGTGATACTGAATTATTTGCACCTAGTTTTAGTGTTAGAGAATATTTTAAACCTAATGAACAATTAGTTGAAGGAATAGATTTTAGTTTTGATTATGCTAAACTTTCTCAAAAAACTGAAGATGAAATAAAAGCATTAACAAAAGACAATATAAATGATATTTTTGTAAACATTAATGAACAACAAAAAAATCAAATTTCTAGTGTTGCTTTTGAAGATGATGTAGCTAATAATGCTATTAATCTAACTATAGAAGTTGCTCAACAAAATAGTTCAACAACACCTGCTGAAACTGATACAAATTCAGGTGATACTACTGGTGGTTCTGAAACTGAAGGTACTAGTACAGGGGGTTTAACAGATCAAACAGAAGATTCAACAGCAGAAGATGAAACAAGTACAGCTCAAACAGTTAGTGTTCTTTTGCAAATTAATAAACTATGATTAAAAGTTAATAACACTCAAACAAATTAAAAAGAAATAATGTAAAAAAATACAGCACTCAAATGCTGTATTTTTTGCTATTAAATTTAAATAAAAAAGACGCCATACACAAAAGATATTGCTTAGTGCTGCTATATCTCTATCCTGACACGATTCGCCTCTGATGTTATGACGTCATAATTAATTATAATTATTAACTTAAAAATTACAACCTAAATATATTTATTTTTTTATTTTATAAAAATAAATAACTATAAAATGATAAAAATTAAAGTTTGCTTTTGATTTTATTTAAGTTAAAATAAAACAGCATTATTAATTATCACTTTAATGGTAAGTGTGATAATATTAAATACATTGAGGAATTAAGGTTAAAAATGTCATCAAGAGATTATTATGAAATTTTAGGTGTTAGTAAAGATGCTACTGAAGATCAAATAAAATCTGCTTTCAGAAAAAAAGCTATGCAATATCACCCTGATAGAAATAAGGAACCTGGTGCTGAAGAAAAGTTCAAAGAAATTAATCAAGCATATGAAGTTTTATCAGATTCACAAAAAAGAAGAAATTATGATCAATTTGGACCTGATGGTGTAGAAGGATCATTTGGTGGTGCTGGATTTAATCCATTTGATATATTTAATCAATTTTTTGGTGGTTCTAGTCAAGGTAGTGGAGTTCACTTTGAAGATAGTTTTGATGGTGGATTTGAAGATATTTTTACAAGTTTTTTTAGTGGTGGTAGTAGAAAATCAGGATTTTCACGCCAAAAAGAAACTAATTTAATTATTTCTATTTCTCTAACTTTTGTTGAATCAATAGTTGGTGTTAAGAAAACAATTGAATATAAAATTGAAAGAGACTGTAAAACTTGTGGTGGTACAGGATCAGATAATTCAGATAATTCTATTGTTACATGTAATAAATGTAATGGTAGCGGAGTTGAGATTACCCAAAAAAGAACAATAATGGGAATTATTCAATCACAAAGTGTTTGTAGCAGATGTCATGGTGAAGGTAAAGAGATTATTAAAAAATGTGAAACTTGTAAAGGAAAAAAAGTTCAAGAAGAAAAAGTTGAAATTGATGTTGAAATTCCAGGTGGTGTAACAAATGATGAACATTTAAAAGTTTCAGGTAAAGGTTCTGTTATAAATGGAAAAACTGGTGATTTATATATAAATATTAGAGTTCAACCAAGTAAAATTTTTACTCGCAAAAGTAATGATGTTTATGTTATTTTAAAAGTGGATCCTATTCTTGCTATTGTTGGTGGTGAAGCTACCATTCCAACACCTTATGGAATGAAATCAGTTAAATTAAAACCTGGAACAAAAAGTGGTGATATTATAACTGTTCCATCACATGGTGTGAAAAATTCAAAAAGATTTGGTAGTAATGGAGATTTATTTGCAGTTGTAGAATATACTTCACCTAAAAAATTCAATCAAGCTGATTTGAAAGTTTTATCCAAATTTGCACAAGAAACAAATGAAGAAATCGAAAAATATTTGAAAGAAGCTAGAAAGGAAATGGGGTAATTTTTATGTTTAAATTTAATGATAAAAATAAAAAAGATAATAATCAACACAATGAACAACAAGAAAAAAATAATGCTGAAAATAATGTAAAATCTGAAAATAATTTTCATAGTCAAAAAGATGAACAAAAACAACAAAATAATTCAGAAAATAATCAAAGTGAACCAAATCTAAAAAATAATGAAAATCAAAAAAAAGTTGAGACTAACTTAGAAAAAGAAAATCATAATAGTAAATTTGATTTTAAAAAAATGCATCATGAAATTGAAGAATTAAAAAAAGAAAACAGAATTAAGCAAGAAAGAATTGAAAATTTAGAAAATCAAATTAGTAGTTTAAATGATTCTTTTAAAAGTGAAGTTATTAAAAAAGCCCAAGAAGCTCAAAATAAACTTGATCAAAAAATAAAAGAATACCAAACTAAATATGAAGAAGAAATAAAACATAATAAAAAATATGCTTTAAAAAATTCTGCTGTAGAATTACTTGATATCATTTCTAATTTTGATATTGCTGTTAATTCAAAAGCTCCAAATACTGAAATAGAAAATTATTTAAAGGGTTTTCAAATGTTTGCAAACATGTTTAAAAATTTTCTATCTCAAAATGGAATTAAAGAAATAGTTGTTAATGTAAATGATGATTTTAATGCAGAAATTATGCAAGCTTTTGAGACAGAAAAAAGAAATGGTATTTCTCCTAATAAAGTTTTAAAAATTGTAAAAAAAGGTTATAAATTGCATGATATTGTAATTGTTCCTGTAACAGTAATTGTTTCACAATAATATTTATTAATAATAGAAAATGTAAAAAAAATAATGATTATTTTAATTAATCATTATTTTTTTATCATATTTTAATTCTTTTGTTTTCTGGTAAATACATTTTATCTGTAGAAACAACATTAAATGTTTCATACCATTGTTTAAAATTTCTAGGTTGCATATTGGCTCTTCAATAAGTTGGTGCATGAACATCTATTTTTAGTAATAATGCTTCATATTCTTTTCTTGATTTTTGTGCTCACACTCTTGCATAATTTTTAAAAAAACTTTCATAATTTGGATTTAATTCTTCTCTTTCAAGAGTTTGTAAAGATGCAGCCATTCCTCCAAGATCTGCAATATTTTCAGATACCACTAATTCCCCGTTTACTTTTCCATCTCCAAGAGGAAGACCATTAAATTGCTCTATCATTTCTGCAGTTTTTTCTTTAAATTTTTCATAATCACTTTCTTTTCACCAATTATTTAAATTACCATTTTCATCACACTGTGCACCATTGTTATCAAAAGCATGAGATATTTCATGTCCTATAACTGTACCAATACCACCAAAATTTTCAGATTTTGATTGACTTAATGAATAAAAAGGTGTTTGTAGAATTGCAGCAGGGAAAGTAATGTCATTTACAGTTGGGTTGTAACAAGCATTAACTAAATGACCAGGCATCATTCATAAAGAAGTGTCAACAGGTTTATATAATAAAGAATTTTCATACTTTCTTTTTGAAATATTTATGCTTTTAATAATTTCATATAAATTGTCTTTTGGATTAAAACTTATTCATTTATAAATTTCAGAAAGTTCATCTGGGTAACCTATTTTTATTTTAATTTTATCTAATTTTAGAATTGCTTTGTCTTTTGTTTCTTTTGATAATCAATTATTTTCAATTAATCTTTCTTTATATGATTTTACAAGCCCTTTAACCATATTAATTACATCAGATTTTGCTTTTTCTCCAAAATATTTTTTTCCATAATAAATTCCAACAGCTTCTGAAAATAAAGAACCTGCCGTAAATTTAAAAGCATATTTTTTTATTTTATAAGCTTCTTTTGTTCCGACTAAGAATCTATTAAAAATTCCGCTTTTAATTCTTAAATCATCACATAAATGTTCTGCTCCATCTAGAATGAAATTAACAATAGATCAAGCCAAAAAAAATGAATAATTTTTTTCATTAAATAATAAAGAAAATTCTTCTAAAAATCTTTTATCAAAAGCAATAATTTTATCTGGAATATTTTTATAAATCTTTTTTACTATTTCTAAAAAATTTATTGGTTGTAAATATTCTTCTGCATCTTTAAAATTATAAGGATTGTAATTTTTAGTGTAATCAGCTCATTCAAGTTGTGATTTTACTCTTTTAGCTATTAATTCATCAAAAATTAAAGTTTTTTCAATAAGATCATTAATTTTAGACTGACTTTCAATAAAATAAGGGAGAATGATTTCTGCCATTTCTCTTCAAACTTTTATCAATCCTTTTTTTGAAGGATTATTTTCATCATAATAAGTAGTATCAGGCAGGATTGTTTTTGGTCCTAGAATTATTAAAGCATGTTTTTCTGTTGCTTTCATGTCTACATCAACACCAAATCTAAATGGTAGTGGAAACAAATTTTCATAAAAATAAAAAAAGTTTTCATTAAATTTATTAATTGAATTATATTTTTCTATTTCTTTTATGTATGAAGAAAGTATGTATGATACATTTTTTGGATCTTTTTTATTTCTAATAATCATATTGTAGATTCCAATAGCATATTTAACAAATTTACACTCAATTAATCAAGGTGTTTTTGAAAGCTCTTCAAAATCTTTCATTAATATTTTTTCAACTTTAATTGATAAATCTCTAAAACCACCAACTGATGGCAAATCATCTGGAATTTCTTTTTTTGATAATTCATCGTGATTTACATATTCATATAAATCGTCTTGAATTCTTATTTTTTTATCCATATATTTATTCTCTTTCTATTAATTTATTTATTTATCTTAATTTTTTTAAATAAAAAT
>CAMWUV010000042.1 GCA_947177535.1 uncultured Mycoplasma sp. | reverse complement strand
TATTAATTTATGGTAACATTTATGGGTAATATACTAAAGACAGTAACTGGAAATCCTTAATTTGTTACCGAGGTATACAACATTTTTATAATTTTATAGTTGTAATATCTTATTGATAGGGTTTTTGATTGTCTTAGTACAGTTAAAAACCTTTTTGTATATTACAATTTTTTTATAGATAAGGAAATGTACATGAGAAAAATTATTCAATATAAAGATAATTTAAGTAGTGAGATTTCTGAAAAAATAAAATCATCTAAATCATTTATTATTTTTGAATATTCTGGGTTGGATGCTCATACAATTACAAAATTAAGAAAAGATTTATTTAAAACTAAATCTAATTTATTAGTTTTAAAGAATAACATTCTAAATAGAGCTTTAAAAAAAGCTAATATTAGTGAATTTGGTGATTTAGTTGGACCTAATGCAATTGCATGAGGAACTGAAGACGAAATTGCTCCTTTAAAAGAAATTTATAATTTAATTAAAGAAAATGATTTTATTAAAATTAAAGGTTCATATGTTGAAGGTTCTTTTTTAGATGAACAAAAAACAAAATCAATTGCATCTCTTCCAAACAGAGAAGGATTATACTCAATGCTATTATCTTGTCTTACTGGACCAATTCGTGGTTTTCTGTATGCCTTAAAAGCAGTCAGTGAAACTAAAAATTAAATTAATAAATAGGAGAGTAAATATGGCTAAAATTAGTGCTAAAGATATTATTGAATCATTAAAAGAAATGTCAATGCTTGAAATTAAGGATTTAATTGAAGCAATTGAAAAAGAATTTGGAGTTTCAGCTGCTGCACCAGTTGCAGTTGCTGCTGCACCAGCAGCTGGTGCTGCTGCACCTAGCGAAGTTACAGTAACTTTAAAGAATGTAGGTGGTAATAAAGTTGCTGTTATTAAAGTAGTTAGAGAAATTACAGGTCTTGGATTGATGGAAGCAAAAGCATTAGTTGATAATGCACCATCTAAAATTAAAGAAAATGTTAAACTTGCTGATGCTGAAACAATGAAAAAACAATTTGCAGATGCAGGTGCTACTGTTGAATGATAGTATTAATTAAATTAGGGTAAAACCTAATTTTTTTTATTTTATTAGAATAATAATTTATTTTTTTTAATAAACAACCATTAAAATATTTATGTGATTATTTAGGAGATTTACATGAGTAAAAGTATTTTAGTAGTTAATGCAGGTTCAAGTTCACTAAAATTTAAATTATATGATTGAGAAATGAAAGAACAAGTTTCAGGTCTTTGTGAAAGAATAGGAATTGATGGTTTTTTTAAACTAAGTTATAAAAATGGCAATGAAGAAAAAAAATATGAAACAAATGCTGATTTTCAAAATCATGATTTAGCAATTGATTTTTTATTTAACAAATTGCTTGAATTAGAATTAATTAAAAATTTAAATGATGTTGTTGGTGTTGGTCACAGAATAGTTCAAGGTGGTAATTTATCAGAATCGTCAATAGTAAATCAAAATGTTTTAAAAATTATTGAAGATTGTATTATGTTAGCTCCACTTCATAATAAACCAGAAGCAGATGTTTTAAAAATAGTGATGAATAAAATGCCAAATACTAAAAATGTTGCTGTGTTTGATACTTCTTTTCATACTAGTATTCCAAAAGTTAATTATTATTATCCAATACCTAAAGATTGGGTTGAAAATTTTGGTGTTAAAAAATATGGATTTCATGGTACATCATACCGTTTTATTAATGAGAAAATGAATGAAATCTTAATGACAAATAAACCATTAAATTTGATTGTTTGTCACCTTGGAAATGGTGCTAGTATTTGTTGTATAAAAGATGGTAAATCATATGATACTACAATGGGCTTAACACCACTTTGTGGGTTAGTTATGGGAACAAGATCTGGTGATGTTGATCCATCTATTTTTGATTTAATTAGTAGACAAACTGGACTATCAGTAGATGCAATTTTCAATAAGCTAAATAAAGAATCAGGTTTAAAGTCAATTTGTGGTTCTTCAGATTTTAGAGATATTCAAGACAATGCTAAACCAGGGAATGATTTTGAGTTTGCAATTGAAATTTTTATTCAAAAAATTGTTAATTTTATATCTATTTATAAAAATATGTTAGATGATAAAGTAGATGGAATTGTATTTACAGGTGGAATTGGTGAAAATGCAGCATCTGTTAGAAAAGCTGTTTGTAAAAAAATAAAAGGATTAGATTTAAATGACACTATCAATGAATCTAAAATAGACAGTTATGCAAAAATTAGTCAACCTTTATCAAGACATAAAGTTTATGTAGTAAGAACAAATGAAGAATTAAAAATTGCTCAAGATACTAAAAACCTTATTGAAAAAAAATTGTAAAATAAAATATTAAAATTAATGGTATTTGATTATAAAATATTGAATTGCTAAATCTGCAACTGGTTTTTTTAATGCTTTAATCATTATTGCAATTATTGTTTTTTAATAATAAAGCTAGTTAAGAATCAAAAATCATTGTAAGTAAATAAATTAATTTATCAATAAAATTGCTATTTATATAGTGGTTTTATTGTTTTTTTAGTATAAAATATTTATATTGTATTATTAATAATTTTATATTTTAATATAGAAAATTAAGATATACATAAAATAAAGGGAATAAAGTATGAAAATAAATAGAACAAAGAAATGAATAGTTTCATTACTTTTTGCTACTCCACTTCTAACTTTACCAGTTAGCTTAAATGTTAAAAGTAGTAAGAGTGATGATTCAGTAAAAAACATTAAAACTAATTTAAATGATAATGTAGAAAAAACTAATAATGAAAATTATTCTAAATACATAGAAGATGCAAAAGCTGTTGCAGATTCAAGTGTAACAAATTTTAAAAATTATATAGTTTCTTATTCTGATAAAAACATATCTCCAGTTACTGCAACTTTAGTATCTGAAAATACTAACATCATATTTAGTACAATGATTGGAATGACAGAAAATAAACAAACAATCACATCTACAACATATGATGGTGTATTACTTTGAAGTAATAAGTTAACTGAAAATAAATTATTAAAACAATATTATGTTAGTAAAAATGTAGATGATATAAGTAACTTTAAAGTAGTTAATTATTTATATTTAAAAAATAAAGAAATTTTATTCGTTTTATTTGGTGAAGAAAAAACAGAAGAAGATAATTTACAATTACAAAATTTAGTAGTTTTGGGATTAGACATTAAATCTGGATCAGTGTTTGTTCCAGAATCTGCAAATTTAGAAAATGGAGAAATTATAAATTCTGTTAAAGATAATGCTGCTTTTATTTTTGCTAACTCAAAAGATCAATTAATTGTAACTTCTGCTAACACTACTGCTGATATAAATAAATCAAGTAAAATAATTTCTTTTGATGAAAAAGAAAAAGGTTTTGCAACTATAAAAGAGAGTAGTGATTCTTCAGAAAATCCTTTTTATTCTCAAGTTACTAACACTGTAAAAAAAGAAGATATGCTGTTAGGATTTGTTCCAAGTAATACTCCTGGTGTTAATTATTCACTATGACTTTATACTGCATCAAGAAGTAGTACTAGTATATATTTGGATTTTGTTGTTAATAATAAAACAATTAATTTGCATGTTAGTGATAAGTATCCTTGAGGAGCATTCAATTATTATATTGTTCCTGTTAATGATAATTTTGAAAATATTAATAATAAGTTTTTTGTAGCAAATGAATATACAGCTGGTATTACTACTCATACAGACAGAGGATATATTACAGATACAAAAAATCCACCAAAATTTAGTGATATTAATAAAAGATTTTATAACATGGGTGTTGATACAACAAATGGATTAGAGTATTTAACTTTATTTATGGATTCATATATTCCAATAATATCAACTGTTGTACAATATAGTTTTTATATAAAAGATTTAGCAACTAATCCAACAGGTACTAGAAGAAGTAGGATTTTTTATAATGGTGGTGCACAAGCACAAAATAATTTAACAAACTTTCCTAAAGCTAGTGATTTTGCAAATGTACCAGATGTTGATAATTGAAATATCAATACAATTGGTTATGATGATTATTCTAAAACTTTTTATTATAGTTATAGTGGTAATAAGAAATATATTTACAAATACATAAATGCTTTTACATATATTAAACTATATTATGGAAAGAATGGTGATATTAAAACCACATTTACTAATGATAATAGAGCATATACTATAACTAATGTTAATTCGTATTCTTATCAAGAAAATAGTGACACTAAAAATGCTTTTGTTATAAAACAATATCTTGATGATAATGATAATAAATTTGAATGATTATCAAGATTAAGCAGTAGTAATGATGCGTTTACTTTAGTGGAAAATAATAAAGTAAGTTTTTCAAAACTTCCAAATAATTTAAAAGATCAAATAACAAGTAAAGATGTCTTAATAGAAAACAACAAAATGCCAAGTGCTTTAACTGAAACTGATTTAGAAAACATTATTTCTAAAAAAGTAAAGTTAAATAATAATAGAAGTTTGACTGTTAAAAATATTGTTGCAAATGATGAAACTGGAGATTTAAGTTTTTCAGTTGACTTAGTTAGTTCAAATGATTTAAATGGTAATAAAGTTACTTTAAATTATCCATTGATTGAAAAAGTTGAAATTAATGGTGGTTACAAATTAGATGATTTTGTTTTATCATTTAAAAACGACGATGCAGTTAATGATATTAAAACAAAATATAGTTTAGATTCAATTATAAATAATGATAATAAAGATTTTGTTATTAAAAATTTTTTACAAGATGCTAAATTTTTAGATAAACAAATTGTTATTACTGATAGTATGGTTGCTTTAAATGCAATAAATGAAAATACTTTAGAAATTGTTGTTTCTATTCCAATCATAAGTGAAACAAACACTAATGGAATTTTACCAATTGGTTTTCCAAAAGAATTGGCTACTAAAAAAATGATTTATAGTGGCTTTTCTGAAACTAACAATCTTCCAAAAGATGATGATGCACCAGAAAATAATTTACAAACAAATATTAATAATAATGATGTTAACTTATCAAATATTGAATTTGCTGGAATTGCAATTGGGTTTTTAATATTTGCATCAATCATTATTGCAACAATTGTTTTTTTATCAATAAAGCCAGTTAAAAAGAAAAAAATTATTCTAAGAAAATAAAATAATTTATTAATAAAAAACCACTATTTGCATAGTGGTTTTTTATTTATTTAAAATTATGATTTATATTTCTTCTCAATTTTCTTCAGTAAAAAAAGGACTTTTATTGTTAATGCGATGGTAATAAAATTGGTTATTATTATGGTCTACTTCATGTTGAAAACATGCTGCTAATAGATCAGTTGCTTTTACTTCTATTTCTTTATTTGTGAATAAGTCTATTCCTTTTACTCAAACAATTGCTTTTCTTATTGATAATCCTTTATGATTCTTTTTAACAGACAAACATCCTTCACCATTTTTTAAATACATTTTTAAAGTGGATTCTTTTGTTATTTTTGGATTTGCCATTAAATATTTGTGTTCACCATTTTTATCATCTAAATGGATATAAATAATTTTTTTTGGATAACCTAATTGAATTGCTGCTATTCCAATTCCTGGTTTTATATCATATTTATCAGCATTGTTTTCATAAGAAGCGTCAACATAACTTATCATTTTTGATATAACAATTTCATCATCTTTTGATAATGGAAAAGTAACTTCTTGAATAGGTTGATGCATTACTGGATTATTGTCATAAACTAGTCAATTAGGAGATGGATTAATTCTTTTAAACATTATTTTCTAATTCTCACTTTTTTATTTAGAATTAATTATAATTTTATTTTTATATTTTTTATAATTGGATGAGATTAT
>CAMWUV010000041.1 GCA_947177535.1 uncultured Mycoplasma sp. | reverse complement strand
CTTTTAATTTTTAAAAATAGAACTTTTTAAATATTTTAATGATGCAGCATTTTGTGGTCTGTGAAATTTTTAAAAAAATTAATATTTGTTATATCATAATAAAAACTCAGAAAATATAGAGAACTTTTTGAATTTTGTTTTTAAAAAACTGAAAATTTTATTTTTAAAATATTTTTATTTAATAAAAATTTTACTAAATTAAGAAAAAAAAATTATAATATTTCAGAATTAGAACAAAAACAAAGGTTCTTATTACTGATTGTTGATTTTTTAATCAACTCTTTTACTTATTGTTTTGTTTAAATTTTTATAAAAATTTTGGAAGGTTTATATGAGCAAAATTACTTTTTTTTCACTAGGTGGAATGGATGAAAATGAAAAGTCTTGTTATGTATTAGAGATTGAAGGAGATTATTATTTAATTAACTTAGGAATTTCAGTACCTGTTTATAAAGTTTTAGGTATAAAAAAAATAATTCCTTACATGGAATGAGTTAAAAAGAATGAAAAAAATATTAAGGGAATTTTTATTGGTAATGCAAGTCATAGAAATATTGGAGCAATTCAATATTGCTATAATTACATAAAAAATATTCCAATTTTTACTTCAAAATTAGGTGCAGTTATTTTAAAAGCACATTTTAACAAAAAAAGTATGCAAAAATATTCTGATTTTAAGTCTTTGCAAATAAAAGTTGTTGATCCTTTAAAACCTTTTAGTTTAGGAAAGATTAAAGTTACTCCTTTTAGAGTTGCAACAGCTTTACCTGATACTTATGGATTTATAATTTCTACAAGTGAAGAAAACATTATATATATTGATGAATTTATTATTACAAATGGTAATAGTAAAGCTTTTGTTAGTGATATTAATAAATTACCATTATTAACTTACAAACAAAAAAATCTTTTACTTATCAATAATGTTGGCAATGTTGATAAATTCAATGGCTTTACTTCTCCAAACTATAAAACAAAAAGTTTCTACCAAGATTTATTAACAAGAGGAAATGGCAAAAGGTTAATAGTTGCTTGCTATTATCATGATGTACATACTTTTTTAACATTAGCTCAAATTGCAAAAGAAAGACAAATTCCTTTCATTATATACAATCCTGTTTTTATTAGTATGTTTAATGAAATTACTAATAATAAATATTTTGATAGTACAAATTTACTTTTATTACCAATAAATAAAATTAATGAAATAGAAAAAGGAATTGTTGTAGTTTCATCTACGCCAGATAGACTATTTAATAAATTGCTATCTATAAGCAATGATGAAGATGATATATTAACTTTAAAGAAGTCAGATACAGTAGTTTTAGGTTTTAAAGTTGAGTCTGGTTTTGAAAAAGCACAAGCAGAATTATTAGATGCTTTTGCACAAATTAATATTAATGTAATACCACTACCAAAAACTATTTTAAGTATGGAAGCTTCTGAAGAAGATCATAAATTTTTAGTTTCACTTGTTAAACCTGATTATATTATTCCAACACTTGGAATGTATTATCAAATGGTTAAGTATGCAAATAATTTAAAAGAAATTGGATTTAAACCAGAAAATGTTATCACTATGTACAATGGTGATGTTGCAAATTTTAATAAAGGCTATTATATTCCGGGTAAAAAAAGGGTGGATATTCATGACATGTATATAGGTTCACAAGGATTATTGTCAGAAGGTAGTAATATTTTTCAAGAAAGAAGAATAATGTCAGAAAGTGGAATAATTTTTTGTAACTTAAAATATTTAGAAAAAAATTCGTTATTTGATAAAAATAACTTTGAATTTTTACCTTATGCTGTTATTCCAGATGGATTTGAAACAAAGGCCTTTTTTGAAAAATTAAAAGAAGATGTATATATATTAGCAAACAATACAATCAAAGATGCTAAAAAATTTGATTCAAAAGAGATAAAAACTATTTTAAAAAAATACATTTCTAAACAAGTTGATAAATTTTATGAGAAAAATCCTATAGTTATTGTTTCTATTTGTTAATTTATTTTTTTCATTTTTGAAAGGTAATCGTCTATGTTTTCCTTTCTTCCTTCTTTTGCTAAATAAGTTCCATTTAGTTTGATTAAATCACCTGTAAAATTAATATTAATGTTCATAAAATATTTTCCAACACCATAAACATCAATTGGAGTTTTTTCCTTTTCATAATTTAAAATTACATTTTCATTAATTGAAGATGAAACAATTATTTTTGTTTGTTTGTATCCTAATTGATCTAGTTTATCTCTCACTTTATTAATCAAATGTTTATTAACACCATGAAGAGATTCATCTAATGAAATAAAATAAATTTTTTGCAGTGATTTATCAATTAATTTTTTTGATGTGTCTATTCTAACAAAATCTAATTTTTGAATTCCATTTGCTTTTAGTTTTTCAATTTCACCTAAACAATCATTATTAAAGTCAATTAATCCAATAACAGGACTGTTTGGAAAAATTTTATTAGAAGCTTTTAGTGCTTCACTTAAGTTTCCTTTGTATTGTTGAATTAAAGCATGAGGGATTGTACCTAAAACTTGAAAATCATTAATATTTGCTTCTTCTAAAAATTTTGTACTTTCTTTAGTAACAAATTTTTTTATTCCACCTACATATGCACTATATCCATCATATGCTTGTAGTAAATAGTCATCACTTCTATCTGCCATATAAATAATTCTTTGACCACCCACAATTGATGTTAAATTATATGCATTAGTAGATACAGAACTTCTTCTTGATAAAATACTATCTATAATATTTTCTAGATATCCAAATTTTTTATAATCACCTTCAATTGCTAGTATAGGTTCATCATCATTTGTAATTGTTCCATCTTCTAAGTAATATATTTTTGTTTGTTTATAATCTTCTTCAGATAGACAAAATTTTAAAAGTTGCAAAACTTCTTGAACACCACATATCATCACATTTTTGCTAAAATGTTTAAATCTCAATAAAGATATGTCTTTTTTTTGAGATTCTTCTAAAATTTTTTTACTAGCTAAAAAATATTTAGCTGAATAATCCCCGCTTTTAATTTTTTCATCAAATTTAAATTTAATTTTTAGATCCATAATTATTTTTATTTATTTGCAAATGGTTCAATAAATAAATCTCCTACTTCATAATTTTCATTTAAAATAATTATTCCTTTTTCATTATTTTCAGCATTTAAGTTTAATTCTTTTTTACTACATAGCATTCCAAATGATATTTTTCCTTGAATGTTAGATTTTAAAATCATTTTTCCATTAGGCATAGATGTATTTATCATTGCAACAACAACTTTAGCATTCACTGAAACGTTATTTGCACCACAAATAATTTTTAAAACTTTGTTTTTTATATCAACATCACAATAGTTTAAGTGAGTGTTAGGAATTTTTTCTAATTTAATTATTTTTCCAACAATGAAATTTTTTTCAAAATATTGTGACAAATCTAACTGAGTAATTTTTTTTATTGTTTGTATTAGTTTTTCATTAGCAAAAATCATACCTTGATTAATTTTTTCATATTGATCAAATTCTCAAATATTAATACCTACTAAATTGTCATTAGAATAAAGTAAAGTAAATTTTTCTTTTGTAACAATTTTATTAACTTGTTCAGAAGAAACTAAAATAGTCATAGCATTTTTTAATGTGGTTTTATTGTAAAAAATATTTATCATTAGTTATCCTTTTTTTTCTTTTAAAAATTTTTCATATTTTTTTAAAATTAATTTTTTTAATTCATCCACAAGAAACTCTTCTTTAACTGACTTAATTGCTTTCCCATTTTCAAAAATAATTCCTGTTCCTTTTCCACCAGCAATCCCTATATCTGCTTCTTTAGCTTCACCTGGTCCATTAACGGCACAACCTAATATTGCTACTTTTAAAGGAAAATTCATTTTTTTTGTGAATTTTTCAATTTCTTGAACAACAGGATTTAAATCAAAATTTAGTCTTCCACATGTGGGACAAGAAATAACATCTACTAAATTGTCATATAAATTTAGTGAATTTAATAATTTTTTGCATACTTTAATTTCGCTAACTGGGTTACCTGTTAAAGATATTCTTATTGTGTTCCCAATGCCTTCATATAATAAAACTCCTAACCCTGCACAAGATTTAATAGTTCCATTAAATAGTGATCCAGATTCTGTAATTCCTATGTGTAATGGATAAATGAATTCTTTAGCAGCAAGTTTATATGATTCAATGGCAAGTAATGGATTAGTTGCCTTTAAAGAAATTACAATATTGTTAAAACCATTTTTTTCAAATAATTCTACATATCTTTTTACAGCAATCATCATTGCTTCTGCAGTGACACCATGTGATTTCATTAAGTCAACTGGTAAAGAACCACTATTAACACCAACTCTTATTGGGATATTTTTTAAATTTGCTAATTTTATTATTTCTTTTAGTTGTGCTACATCTTTTATGTTGCCTGGATTTAATCTAATTTTTGCAACTCCAATTTGAAGTGCTTTGATTGCATATATAGGATTAAAATGAATATCTGCTATTATAGGACAAGGGCTTTTTTCAATTATTTCTTTAAGTGCTAAAGAATCTTTATCATCAAAAATTGCTACTCTAACTAATTCACATCCTTCTTTAACTAATTCATTAATTTGATTTAATGTGGATTTTATATCATGTGTTTTAGTTGTAGTCATAGATTGAATAACAACTTTATTATTACCACCTATTTGAACATTTCCAACCATTATTTTTTTTGTTTTTTCTCTAATTGTTTTTTCCATTTTAAAGTTGCTATTTCTATAATTTAATTTTAATTATATGAATATATTTTTTAAAATCATAAATCTATTTTTAAAAAAATACTTAGAATAAAATAAGTAAGAAAAAACAGTTTATTAATGAACAAAAAAAATGATGAAAAATTAATTGAAAATTGAAATTTTTCTTTTCAAGAAATGAGAAAAGAAATAGATTTTGTTATTGAGTTGTTAACAAAAGTTTTTAAAAAACATTCATCAAAAAAGCTTTATCAAATTTCTATAAAAATAAAAGAAATTATTAAAAGAAAAAATGATGAAGAAATTTATAGTTATATTAAAAAAATTTCTAAATCTTTAACAGATATAGAATTTTTATATATGTGCAGATATTTTGCATATCATGAATTATTAACTAATTTAGTTGAAGATATTTATCAAACAAGTTATGAAAATAAATGAGAGGATAGCTATTTAAATGAAAAAAATTATTTAGTTAAATTTTTTAAAGGTCTTAAAAAAACGAATAAAAACTTAAATAAATTAAAAAATATTGATATTTCTATTGTTTTAACAGCTCATCCTACACAAGTAGTTAGAGAAACTATTTTAAAAATTACTAGAAAAATAATGGAATATTTAGATATTCAAACAAGTTACAATAGCTTATTTAATATTCACCTTTTAGATAAAAAAGAAAATTTAGAAGTTTTAATTGATATCTTATGGCAAGCAGCTATTTTAAGAGATAAAAAAATTTCTGTATTTGATGAAATAAAAAGTATTTTAAGTTATTTTGATACAACTTTTTTTTCTATAATTCCAAAAATTAATTACAAATTTAATCAACTTTTATTGAAAAATTATCAATTGAGTTTACAAGATAATGTTCCTATAAAAATAGGAAGTTGAATAGGTGGAGACAGAGATGGAAATCCTTTTGTTGATGCAAATTCTTTAGAAATTGTTTTTAAATTACAAGTAGAAAAATTATTTAGTTTTTATTTTTCAAAGATTGCAAATTTATATTATGATTTGTTGATTCATGTTTCGGTATCAGAAATAGATAAAAAAATAATTAAATTTTCAAAAGAAATTAATATAGAAAATAGAGAAAAAGAACCATATGCAAAAGCAATTTTGAAAATAAATACAAAATTATTTAATACCCTAAAATTTCTTATTAAAG
>CAMWUV010000040.1 GCA_947177535.1 uncultured Mycoplasma sp. | reverse complement strand
TAATTACAATATTTAGTTTTTATAAATAAGGTTTTTTTAGATTAAATCACAAAATTTCTATAGCAAAGAATAAAGAGTGCAATTAATACAAATTAACTGCACTTTTTAATTAATTTTTATTTTAAATTAAATTATTAATATATTTATAAACTATTTAACATCAACACCATTTATTCTTACAAATAATAAATGTTCAGGTTTCACCAATTTAGAATAAGGGCACATATTATGAGTTTGTTTCATAATTTCTTTTGCTTTTTCAATATCTACACCATCTAATTTAGCATCTATCCCAACATAAATATTAAATCCTTTTACTTCATCAGAATGTAATTGAACAGTTACTTCAATTGGTGCTTCTTTAATATCTAAGTTATTATTTTTTGTTACAACAAACATAGCTTGAGAAAAACAAGATGCATATCCACAAGCGAATAATTGTTCAGGATTATATAAATTTGCACCAGTATTTGGTGACCCAAGTTGCAATGTTAAAGATTTGTCATTAGTTGTTACTGTTCCACTTCTTCCACTTTTTGCAATCCCTACAATTTCATAAATTTTGCTCATTTTTAATACCTCCAAAAAAATCACACTTTCATAATAATTCAAAAAATAAAACTAGTATAAAAAATATGATTAAAGATTAAATAAAAAAATTCATGATATCATGAATTTTTTATGGTTTTTATTAAGATCTTGTAAAAGTATAACCAGTAATTTCTTTAACTATTTTTCCATCATTTGAAATGAATCTTATTTTGTAAGTTCAAGTTCCATAATAGTTACTAATTGGTTTTGGATCACTAATAAGAGTAATGTTTCAATCTGGATATGTAGATTCTAAATCAGCAAGGACTTGTTTTGTCATAAGAGCAGCAATTGAATCAGATGTGTTTACAAGAAAATCTGAAACTCATTGTCCTGGTAATCCATTGCTATCATTAACTGGTGTGTAAGCCAATCAGTCTTCAGTTAAAAGACCATTAACTCCAATTGCATCATCTAAGAACATATAAATTTTTACATTTTGAGTTTGAGTTGGATAATTTACAATTCCACCATTTACATAATTGTTAAAATTTTCAAATGAATTAAATGATTTAAATGCATTTTGATCTTTAACACCTAAAGTAATTTGGAAATAAATTACACTAGCGTTGTTAATGTTTATTTTTCCTTGTGGTTCAGCACTATCTACACCATAGTAAACTAAACCTGGATAAGCTGCTGATAAATCTTTGTATGCTAATCTAGCTAATTCATTCACATTGTAAGTTTTGTAATAAGAATTTTTACCAATTCCATTAATAGTTCAAGCTTCTGGAATTCTAGCAACAACTGGAACTGATACATCAGTAATTACAGTAATTGTTTTTTCTGTAGTTGTTCCATCAGTTCAAGCATGATTAGCCTTTGGAGTAGCAGCAATTTTGAATGATTTAGATTCTAAATTTGCAGTATTTGATACATACTTAACATCAACATTAGCAAAAGTACCACTTAATTTTTCTACAGCAAAATTTTTATTTAAGTATTCATTGAATTCTGAATCATTAGATACTTGAATTTTATCTGAATAAGAAGAAGTAGCTGGAATTGAAGCATCATTTTCAATAACTGGTTTTGGTTGAGTAATTTCAACACTAACTTCAACTTCTTTACTAACCACAGTACCATCAGATCACTCATGACCATCTAATGGAGTAGCAACTACTTTAAATGATTTTGTGTCAAAATTTGCTGATCCCTCTTTATAAACTACATTAACGTTTTCAAAACCTGACAAATTTTTATTATCAAAATTTTGTTTTAATCAAGATTCTAATGCTTGAGAGTCAGTAGCTTCAATGCTTTGACTATATTTTACGTTTTCTGGAATAGCAGCATCTCTTAATAAAGATGGTGTTTGATTTTCTATTTTATTTAGGTTAGCTAAAATAACAGAAATAGATTTTACTTGATTGCTTCCACCAGATCAATATGAATTTTCAACAGGTGTTAAATTAATTTCAAAAAAGCTATTTTCAAAATTTGCAGAATTATTTTTATATGAAATTGAAACATTGCTATATTCTGAAATATTTTTAAATCAACCATTAAAATCACTAACTGAACTTTTTCCTTCAAATAATTGTGATAATTTTATGTTTAATTCAGATTGATTACTAGCATCAACTTGATAAGTAAATTCATCAGTATTAGGTGCTTTACTTTCTAATGTTGAAGGAGTAACAGAAGTATTAGAACTTTGTTGAGTTGCTGCTGTACTTACTGGTATTCCAATAGCCAATGCAGATGCTACTGCTGCAGTTCCTCCAACAGCTGATAAAATAATTTTCTTTTTATTTCACATATAAATATGTTTTTTTTACACAAAATGTAAAAAACCCTTTCTTGTCATAAAAATCTCTTTTTGAACAAAAATTAAGATACAAATAATAAATTTATAAATAAAATATAAATTTTTATTCCTAAATTAATCCTTGTTTCTGTTTCTTATACTAAGTCCATATTTTGACAAAGTCAATAAAAAAATTAAAAAAATTTTTAAGAAAAAAAACAAAAAATCACTAACTAGAAATAAATAAAATTTCTAACTAGAACTAAATCAAACTCTCTTTTTTTAAAAATTCGCTAATAGCATCAGAATCATTATTCCCAATAACTTGGCTTGCAACACTTTTTACATTTTCATTAGCATTACCCATTGCAACAGAATTTTTAAGATAACTTAATAAATCATAATCATTATTTGAGTCACCAAAAAAATAAACATCATTATCATCACAATTAATTATTTCTTTTAATTTTAAATATCCAAAATATTTCGATGTTGGACTATAAATATCAATATACCCTTTTAAAGCACTTGTAATGTTACATTTATTTTCTTTTTTGAAGGAGTTAAACATTTCTATTCAATCTTTTTCAGACATGTCTTTTTGGTAAGCACTAAAGTTATAAATATTAATTTCAGAATTATTTAAATATTTTTCTAAATCTAGTTTCGAAAGATTTGAAAGATCAATTGTATTTTCATTTATGTAAATACTAAATTTATCTAAATCTTGTGAATAAACAAAAGCATATAAATCTAATTCAGAATAAGCCAAAAATGAAATTTTATTATCAAAAGCAGTTTTTATAAAAAATAATCTTAAATCTTCAGAAAGTGGACTAGCATTTTGAATTAAAAAATTCTTTTTATTGTCATATATTAATGCACCATTATTGATAATTGCATAATCAACAACATTTCCTAAAGAATTAACAGTTTCAATAATTTGATCATAACATCTACCAGTTGCAATAATTATTTTGTATCCTTTTTCACTAGCTAACTTAAGTGCTTTAATATTTTCCAAATTAACCTTATGATTGCTATTAAGTAAAGTTCCATCTAAATCAAAAATTAAAATTTTTGATTTATTTAATTTCATTTCTACTTCATTGCTTTCTGATAAGTTATCAAAATTTAATTTTACTTCATCATTTGTGAAATTAGTATTTTCTTCTTTTAATGAATTATTATTTGGTGATTTTTGAGATTGTTGTAAAAAAAATTTTTCAATAACATCTTTTGTGTTTTCTTTTTTTAGAGTAAAAGCAGATTCAACAAAGTTATCATCACTTGGTAATAAAGATCCATATTCATCATCTACTTTATCAATAAAATGATTTTTTAAATCATCACTTAATTTTGTTTCTTTTAATGATGCAGGTGATTGATAACTATTTTTTGGAATTTGGTTTTCTAATGATGATTTTTTTTCTTTATCATTATTTTGATTATCATTATTTGAAAACTCATGATAAAAATTTGCACCTAAATCATCATCAAAAGATTCAACATTATTTAAATTTAAATCAGATATCTCTTTTAAATTATCTCTATTATTTAAAATAATTGTTTCATCAACTTTTTCAGCAACAACAAAATCTCTTTCACTATTTGTTGAGTTATTTAAATATGAGTTATTATCAAAAAAATTTTTTTCATCATCAGTTAAAAAATTTGCTTCAAACTTATTATTTGCAATTTCATTTTCAAAATTAGAATTAATATTTTTTTTATATTCTGCTTCAAAATTTGTAGAATTATTTACATCAGTTTCAACATTATTTAAAAAAATATTATTTAAATTTAAATTATAAAATTTTTCAAAAATATTTAAATCTAAATTATCTGATGTATTATGTTCACTCTTTAAAATTCCATTTATAATTTTTGCAAGCAAAAATTCTTCTTTATTTTTTTTGTTATCATCTAAAACTGTTTCAATTTGATTGGCTGTTCCAATAAAATTATTGTTTAATGATTCTAAATTATCCTTTTTAAAAAATTTAGTGAAATTTTCTAAAAATGAACTTCCACCAGCTCCATCTTTAACAGAATCCAAAAGCAAATTTAAATTCAAATCATTTTCTTTTGCATAAGAAACAGCTTCAAAAAAACCCAAAGCAACTGCAGATTTTAAAATATTATTAGCAGCAGCTATAACTTGTGCAGAACCAAAGCCACCGGCATAATAATGCTCAATCCCCAAATCAGCTAAAATTAAATCAACTTTATCGTAAATATATTTTCTACCACTAACAGGCATAATTTTTGTATTTTTTTGATTTTGTGTTTCTGAAAAAATAATTGGTGCTTCTAAAAAGTGAATCATTGGATTCTTTGAAAGAATTTTTTTAACTAAATTTACTGAAGAAAGAGACAAATCAATACAAATTAATTTTTTATTAACTAATTTTGCTGTATCAAATATACCATTAGGATATGTGTAAAATTTATACAAATCTTTAACATTTTTAAAGTAAGTAAATAAAATATCAGACTGAGAAACTAATTCTTTAATAGAATTTACTTTTTGAAATTTTTTATTTAATTTAAAAAATGAATCATTTTCTTTATTTTCCAAATAAAAAACTTCATGATTAGCAAAAGTCAAATTGTTAGCTAAATCATTTAAAATATTGTCAAAAGAAAGTCAACCTATTTTCATTATTATTCTTCCTTTCCATTTTTTAGTAATTCATAAATTGCTTGAGTTCCAAAATTATTTAAAGAATTATTCTTAAATACAAAATCTTTGTAAACTTTTAAAATTTCATTAGTTGCATATAAAAAATTTTTTTCATTTTCTTTAACTAAATTTAAATCTTTTATAAAATGCTTAATATAAAAACCTGGTAATAAATCATTTTCCAACATTTTGTTACCGTTATTAATTAACTGTCAGTTGTTACCAATTGAAGATTCAAAAACTTTTTTTGCTACATCCATTTCAACACCATTTTTATAGCAATAATTAACAATTTCAGCAGAAACATATGTATTTATAGCAACTAGGATTTGATTAAAAAGTTTTGCATGTTGTCCATTTCCTGCTTTTCCAAAATAATTAATTTTTGATCCTAAAATTTTTAATATATCTTCAACTTTTTCAAAAGCTTGTTTATTTCCACCAACCATAATTGATAAAGTACCATTAAGTGCTCCAACATCACCACCTGTAACTGGTGCATCTAAGACAGTAATATTTTTATCATTGTTTGCTAATTTAACAGCTAAATTTGGTGAAGAAGTTGTAAAGTCTATGCAAATTTGTGAAGAATTTGCAAAATTTAAAATTCCATCTTCTTTATCTAAGTAGACTTTTTCAACATCTTCTGGAAAACCAACCATTGTCATAATTAAACGAGTATTCTCAATTGCAGTTTTAATTGATTTAAATTTCAAAATATTTGGATGTATTAAATCATCCATTTTTTCATATGTTCTATTGTAAACATGAATAATATGTCCTTGTTTTGCTAAACGATTAAGCATTTTTTTACCCATTATTCCTGTACCTATTCAAGTAATGTCTCTTGGACACATCTGCGAGCCCACGAGACGGACTCCTATCTCGTATGCCGGCTTCTGCTTGAAAAAAAAA
>CAMWUV010000039.1 GCA_947177535.1 uncultured Mycoplasma sp. | reverse complement strand
GAACGTATTTACATGAAAATTTTATGATAAAAATTTTTCTGTTTATTGTGCAATATGTTCCAACTGGTTTTATTTATACATTTTTTGATGTACAAATAACAATATCAAAAAAATAAATATAATAAGACCAATAATAAAAGAATCAGAAAATAGTAAAATTAAAGAATTTTATAAAAATGCTGTTTTACTTATAAAAGATAATGTTAAAAATTTAGAACAAATCACTTTTAGCACAACAGAAAAAAGTGATTTAAGTTTTTTTAAAAAAACTAGCATTCATAGTAAATTTAACTATGCATACATTTATGAAACAAACCAATTAAAATATATGAATGGAAAAAAAATGCAAAAGAAAAGAAATTTTGTAAATTTTTTCATTAAAAATTATGAAAACTTTGTTAAAGTAGAAAAATATAATCCAAGCATAAAAAAAGATATTATTGAATTTTGTAAAAAAGAATCAATCAATAAACAAACAAAAGAAATAAGAACAGATGAGATAGAAGCAATTGAAACAATTTTATCAATAAATTCTGAAAAGGCATATGGATCTACTATTTTTTATAAGAATAAAATTATAGGTTTTACATATGGATTTATAACTAATAACAAATATGAAATTTTTATAGAAAAGGCTGATAAAGAATTTAAAGGAAGTTATCAATATTTAATTTTAAAAAATTTGCAAATTAATAATATAGAAACAAAATTTGTTGATAGACAAGATGATTTATTTGATGAAAATTTAAAAAAATCTAAAATGAGTTATAAACCAATCAATATACCTATAATGTATTATTTCAGTGTCATTAAATAAAAAATTCCTAAATCAAATTAGGAATTTTTTATTTAATTTTAGTTTTTAACCATTACATAACAATCAATTTGAAATACATTAGTTGGATTATCCATTGATTTCATTGATATTTTGAATCTTCATGGTGCATATAAATACTTAGAATCACCGTTTTTAATTGAGTATGGATCTGTAACAGGAGTTATCAAATATCTAGGGAAAGATTTTATCAATTCATCATATGCATGGTTTCAAATTAATTCTCTACATTCTTCAAAATTTAATTTTCTATAAACTGCTCCATATGCATAAGTTCTATCAAATTCACTAGCATTAAATAATGTTTTTGAAACTCATGATTTTGTTGGTGCACTGTTTACTCAATTATCTGTAGTTAATTTAGTTAAATCTGAAATACTGCTATATTGCCCAATACTAGGAGCTCCATTTTTAAGATTTGCACAGAAAAAACTAATAGGAATAGTTTTAGCTGTATTTGTTTTGTCTTTTCAAAAATAATTAGTTTTTGGTTTAATTACTGCATTAAATGTAAATTTAGTCACAAAACCTTTGAATTCATCTTTACTAATAGTACCTAGTGTATAAGAAGATATTTCCACATTAGGATAATAATTTGCAAAGTTTTTGAAAGTTTGTTCAGCAAATGTTTTTTGATAAGTTGCAGCTTGACTATCTCAATATTCACGATTAGTTACATATTTAACAATACTAAAATTTGGATCTAAAAATTTATTAATATTATTTCAAGTTAAAGAATATCCATTTGCATAGTCATATTGAGAATTAATAATTAAATCACTATTAAAACTTACTGGTGCTTCAATAAGTTTATCTTGGCTGATAAAATTTGTAATGTTTACATTAAGAGTTATAGCATCTTGTTCACCATTTTCTCAAGCATGTCCTTCAATTGGTTTAACATTAACTTTAAAAGTTTTTCATGTTAAATTTCCACTATTTCTTTGGAATGTAACTTCAACATTTTCTAATTTTCCAGATCCACCAACTGGAACAAAACTTGATAGATAATTACTGTTATTACTAAAGTATTTTCCTAATCAAGAATTCAAATCACTACTTAAATCCATTCCTTTTGAATCTATTGATGCAGTGAAATTAAGACTTTGTGGTGCTTTAGCATCATTTATAATTTTAGAAGCTACAAAATTAGTTATTTTTACCAAAATTTCATAAGAAGAAAAAGTAACATCACTTTCCATAGCATCAGATCATCTATGACCATCTTTTGGTGAAACTGAAATTTTAAATGTTTTATCTTCAAAATTTGCTGAATCTGAAAGATAATTAACATCTACATTTTTAAAACTTAAACTACTTTCAGGAATTGTAAGATTTTCAAATTCATTTACATTTTCAAATAAATTAAGTAAATAATTATTTAAATCACTATCAGTTTTAATATTAGTTCCATCAATTTCAACATCATAAGAAATTTCTTGTCCCATTTTTGGAGCTTCAGCATCTGCTTCTTCAATATTGTTAATACTAACTTTTACAGTTTTTGAATTAGTAGAATCATCAGATCATGTTTTTCCTTCAATAGGTGTTGCTAAAAGTTCAAAATAACTATCTACATCACTTGCTGAATTAATTTTATAAGCAATAATTACATCTGTATATTCATTATTGTTTTTAAATGAAGTTTTAAATTCTTCAAAAAAATCTGTTTCAGAAAACAATTTTTGAAAGAATTCATCTAATTCTTCATTTCCTAAACTATGGAAATTTTCAATTTTATATGAAAAAACATCACTAGTTGGAATTGTTGCAAAATCAGTTTTAGATGGTTCACTTGGATCAACTGGTTCTGTAGGGTCAGTAGGATCTGGGTTAGTTGGGTCAGTAGGGTCAGTAGGGTCAACTGGTTCTGTAGGATTAGTTGGGTTTAAATCATCAACTATTGTTGATTGACTATTAGTATTAGAAATAACAGATGGTGTAACACCAGCAACAACAGCTAATGTACTAACACCAGTCGTAATTAAAATTTTCTTTTTCATAATTTCATCCTTTCAGAAAAACAAAAAATAATATTATATTTTACATTTATATAAATTCTAAATAATAATCTTGTTTTGCTTATATCTTCTCAATTGTAATATAAATACTAAAATAAAAAAAAGATAAAGTCAAATAAAAAAACAGCATTTTTACAATGCTGTTTTAATTAAATAATTATTAAACTAATTTTTTTTAGGAAGAATTTCAAATAAAGGTGTCCCTTTATTAACTTGACCTGATTTTTTAAGTATTTTAATTTCTCTTCCTTCTAAAGTTTCATTTAGTACAATAATTGGAGTTTTAGTTGATTTTGCAAGTTTTAAATTTTCTAAATTAACTGATGCTACTCATTCGCCTGCATTAATTTTGCTACCAGTTCTAACTCTAGAATCAAAAACATGTAAAGGTTTTCCCTTTTTATCTTTCAAATTGATTGAATCAATTCCAATATGTACTAAAACTTGTGTACCTTTTTCAGATTCAAAAGTATAAGCATGTTTAGTATCAAATACAAGTGATACCTTTCCAGATATTGGAGAATACATTCTTCCAGTTGCAGGGATAATAGCTATTCCTACCCCCATCATGTTTTTACTAAACGTTTCATCAGGAACTCTTGATAAATTCACAATTTGGCCTGTAAATGGTGAATGAATAACAATTTTTTCCTCTGAAAGATTAGTGTCGGGTTTATTTAAAGATGGAACTGATTTTGGTTTATTTAAATCTTTTTTAGGTTCAGAAATAGCACTACTAGTTGAATCATCATTCATTATTTTGTTGTAATCATTTTTTAAACTTGGATCACTTTCAAGGTTACTCATTAGAGTTTTAATATTTCCCTTAATAATATCTGCTTCTGGACCAAAAACTGCATAAACAGATTGTGGAGAAGGTTTAATAGTTCCTCTTGCACCAAGTTCCATTAATTTTTTAGTATCAACAATTGATTGATTAGCAACTTGAATTCTTAGTTTTGTAATACAAGCATCAACATTTTTAATGTTTTCAAATCCACCATATGCTTTAACTACTTTTAAAGCTAAAACTAAATCACCATTTAAATTGCTATTTCCAGCTTTATCTCCTGCTTGTTTATTCTTGTAATCTTCTTTAGTAAATAATTTAACATTTTCACCACGGCCTGGAGTTTGAATATTAAATTTTTTAATTAAGTAATAAAACAAGAAATAATAAATTGGAGCATAAGCTAATCCAAAGACAAATGATCACCAAGCATTTGACCCAAAATTAATTTGAATAGCACCATAAACAATTCAGTCAATTAATCCACCTGAAAATGACATTCCAATGTGTGGTGCTAATCATGAATTTCCTGTTGCAATTGCAATCAATCCAATTCAATTCATTAATCCAAATGCTAAAGCACAAAATAGTGCATGAACTCCTCAGAATAATCAAGGAGCTAAGAATAAGAATGTATATTCAATTGGTTCAGTAATTCCTGTTAAAAATGATGTAAAACCAGCTGACATACAAATTGACATTGCAAGTTTTCTGTTTTCTTTAGGAGCAGCCATTACCATAGCAAGTGCTGCAAATGGAAGACCCATAATCATAAATACATATTTACCTTGTAAATATTGTCCTACATTTACTCCTTGAAACCCATTTGCACCTTGTGCACTTGGAATAGCAGCTTGTCCTGAAGTTAAATCTGTTCAAGTTAATTGATGATTTAATGGAACAAAATTTGATTCTATTTTTGGATTTTCATATATACCAGATACTGCATCATAGTTTCCGTAACTAACTTCTGCTAACCATACACTTCTACCTAATAAATTTCTATTGATAAAAGCTCACATTGTTTGGTCACCAGCAACAGAACCAGGATTGTCTGCAGTCCCTACTGTAGCACCTGTTAGATTATTAACAACTTGATTTCAATTCTGTATAGAAGTTCCATTTTCTGATGTTAAAACAGCATAAGCTTTACCATCAAATCAAATAATTGCATCTTTTGTTAAATCAATTGACCCACCAGCTGATGTATATCATAGTGGAGAATAAAAAGCATGGTGTAATCCAAATGGAACTAATGCTCTTTCTACATAACCAAATATGAAAGAATTAATTCCCACTGCACTTCCTAAACCTTGTCCAATTAATGCCAATAAAATACCAATTAATGGTCATATCATTAAGAATAAAATTGTGACAGGAAACATTGCAACAAAAGTTATAATTGGTACAAATCTAATACCATTAAAAAAACCAATAATTGGATGCAATTTAATATTCTTATATCTGTTATATAAAAAAGCTACTAAGAATCCTACTAGAAACCCACCAAAAACTGATGATTGTAATTGGTTAATCCCTATTACTTGTCCAAATAATGAAGATGGTAATCCTGCATTAACCTCACCTGATGGTTCATAAAGAGGTATGTTATTACTATCCAAACCAGCCAATTTATAAGTATCAGCAGATGGAGAAATAGACCCCATTGAATGCGGACCATAAAATAATAAGTTATAACCTAAGGTTTGTGTTGTTCCATATTGATCTGTTAAAGTAACTGGAGTTGCTAAAGCAGCTTGCAACGCACTAAATACTAAAAATCCTATGAAACATGCTAATGCTGCAGGACCTGCATCTCCTGTAAAAGCAATAGCTATTGCAATTGCAAAAAGCAATGGTAAAGCTCCAAAAACTGCATTACCTGGGACTGATAAAAAGTTTCCAAAAATTTCTAATCCTGCATCATTATTTGCATTTGCAATAATAGCAGAACCAACCCCCAAGAAAATACCAGCAATTGGAAGCATAGCAATTGGCAACATTAAACCTTTTGAAAGTTTTGCAATAAATTCTTTTGTTTTTCCTTTTTGCTTTTCTTTTTTAACTTTATCCTTGTGAAAAACTGAAACAAAACGAGTTTTAATTAAATTTTCTTTCACTTTAGAATCTAGAGCAAAATCTTGTTTAATATATGTTTTCATTTTATATTGCTTAGTTCTTATTAAAATTAATTTTGTGGTATATGACCACTAAATAATATATTAATATAAAAAAACTTTCATAAAAAAAATTATTAGTTCAATATAAGCAAAATAAATAAAATCAAAAAATAAAAAAATTAATTTTTTTAAATTTAATTTTTTTATTGCTCGATTGAAATATGAAGTGCAACGCATAATAATAAAATTTATGTGGGCACTTCT
>CAMWUV010000038.1 GCA_947177535.1 uncultured Mycoplasma sp. | reverse complement strand
GTTTAAATCTATAACTATTGTTCATATGCAGTTTAGTTTGTTATATTTTTATTTTAAATAAATAAAAAAAGATTGCATAAAAAAAGAGTAAATTTACAGTTTTTTAATTTAAAAATAACTTTAAGTATATAAAAAATCCATAATCAAAATAAATTATGGATTTTTTATTACAAGATTGCATTTCTAATTAATGTTAATATGGAAATCTTATTTTTTGTTAACTATAATGTATTTTAATCATTTAAAAACTTAGTATACTGAAAGTGCTCAACCTTTTATAGATTTAGTTATTGAAGGATTAACAACATTAGTTAATTGAATATCAAAAGTTCAAGGTTCACGAACATTATTTTTACCAGTTGCAGATTTTAAATTAGTTATTGTAGACGTATATCAAGGTTGATATAATGTATCTAGTTCTCTTATTTTTTGTTGTTCAAATGATAATTTTTGATTTGGTCCAACAAATGAAATATATCGATTTGGTAAACCATTAGCATCATAATTTTTGTCAACTTCATTAGGTAATTGATTTATATCACTTGTAGTACCTAAAGTAACAGGACAATATTTTGTATTACAAGCTCAAAAAGAAAATTGAATATTTTTTGCATAAGTTCCACCATCTAGTCATGTATAACCTGCTGTTGGTTTTACATCAGCTTTAAAGAAAAATTCAGTAACATATCTGCTAAAAGATAAGGCTGTTGAATATCAAAAAGCATTTTTATAAGTACTAACTGGTTCAATTGAGAATACTTTTTTAAAATCAAGAATACAAGTTTCAAAAATTTTACTTTTAATATTATCTACTGTTGTACCAAAAAGTTTAGGATATTTATCTTCTGCAATAGTATATGTGTAGTCTTTGCCAGTAGGATATTCACTATAACTGTAACTAGTATTTATAACTATATTTGATTGATAACCTAAATCAAATAGAATTCAGTTTGAATTACCAGCTCAATCAAGTTGTGGAATATCAACCACAATTGTTCTTATTTCAGTTGTATTTGTGTCTTTTCATGAATGACCATTTGCTGGAACAATATTAAGTTTAAAGTTTTTGTTTTTAATACTAGCTGAATTTTGTACATAAGCAACATTTACATTTAAAAAATTAGTTGAGGTATTATCATTTGCTGACATTGTTATTAATTTTTTAGATAAATTATAAGATATAGCGTCTCCTAAATCTTTATCGCTTAAAATAGTTAATCTTTCAGAAATTGCTTGATTAATTTTAGCTTTAGTTGGAGCTGTTGCATCTTGAATAGTTGCTACTGAAAACTTTTGTAAGACAACAGTTACAGTTTTTGAATTAGTGCTTTTATCTTCTCATTCAGATCCTTCAGTTGGAGCAACAGATATTTTAAAACTTTTATCGGTTCAATTTGCTGAATTATTTACAAACGAAAAACTAACATTTTTATATTCATCTTTATTTTCTAAATAATCTTCAAATTTCAAGCTACTAAATAGATTTTTTAAATATCCATTTAATCCTGTGTTATCTTGTGTTCCAGAATATTTAATGTCATATGTGAAAAAGTCATTTAATAATTTTGGTAAATAAGCTAATTCCTTAACTGGTTCTAGAAGTTCAGTTGTTAATTTTTGTATGAAAACAGTTACAGTTTTTGGATTAGTGCTTTTATCTTCTCATTCAAATCCTTCAGTTGGAGTAACAGAAATGCTAAAAGTTTTTTGATCTAAATCCCCTGAATTATCTACATATGAAATACTAACATTTTGGTATTCATCTTTATTTTCTAAATAATCTTCAATTTTTAAACTACTAAATAGATTTTTTAGACAATCATTAAATCCTGTTTTATCAGGTGCTTCATAATATGAATATTTAATGTCATATGTGAAAAAGTCAATTAATGATTTTGGTAAGTAAGATATATTTTCAACTGGATCAACTGGATCTGTTGGGTTAGTAGGATTAGTTGGATCAACTGGATCAACTGGATCTGTTGGGTTAGTAGGGTTTGTTGGATCAACTGGATCAACTGGATTAGTAGGATTAGTTGGATCAACAGGGTTATTAACATCAATATTATTTGATTGAACACTTGTTGAAAGCATAAGCGAAGGAGCTATCCCAGCTGCTGCAGCTGGAACAACTAGCATCATAGAAATTAAAATTTTCTTTTTCATTTTATTTTCCTTTCAGCTATTAAAAAACAAAATACTTATATAGTATTTAGTAAATTAATAACTTTATATAACTTTGTTTTTTATACTTGTCCTATCATTATAATTCAAAAAAAATAAAAAAAACAGTTTTTACACTGTTTTTTTTATTTTTACAAAATTGATTTTGTTCAGTTAAGTGTTCTTTTAACCGCTTCTTTTCAACCTTTAATTTTTTTGTCAACTTCATCTTTTTGCATATTAGGAGAAAAAGATTTATCAACTTTGTTTAAATTTTTTAGTTCATCAATTGATTTTCAAAAACCTACACATAATCCTGCTAAATAAGCAGCACCTAATGCTGTTGTTTCAGTATTAGTTGGTCTTTGAATTTCTAAATTACTAATTGATGATTGGAATTGCATTAAATAATTTGAATTTGATGCACCACCATCAACTTTCATCATTGTAATTTTTTTACCAATGTCTTTTTCCATTGCACTTAACAAATCATTAGATTGGAAAGCAATAGATTCAACTGTGGCTTTTACAATGTGTTCTCTTTTAGTTCCTCTTTCTAATCCAAAAATTGCACCTCTTGAATTTGAATCTCAATGTGGAGCTCCAAGTCCAGTAAATGATGGAACCATATAAACATTTTGAATGTTGTCTTTTACAAGACTACAATAAAAATCACATTCTTGTGCACTATAAATAATTTTTATAGCATCTCTTAATCATTGAATTGCACTACCTGCAACAAATACTGATCCTTCTAGTGCATACACAGTTGGTTGGTTACCAATTTTTCAAGCAACTGTTGTTACTAATTGGTTTTTTGAAATAATTGGTTTATTTCCAATGTTAACTAGAGTGAAACATCCAGTTCCATATGTATTTTTAACCATTCCAATTTCAGTACAAAGTTGACCAAATAAAGAAGATTGTTGATCACCAGCAACTCCAGCAATTGGAACTTGAGAAACTGCACGATTTGAAAACATTTTTGGATCAATAATTCCATAGTTTTCTGAAGAAGATTTAACTTCTGGAAGAATTTCTTTTGGAATACCTAAAAGATTTAAAATGTCTTCATCTCATCTTAATGTATTGATATTGAAAAGCATTGTTCTTGATGCATTTGAAACATCAGTTGCATGCACTTTACCATTTGTTAATTTTCAAATTAATCAAGTGTCAATTGTACCAGCTAATAACTTGTTTTGAGCTAGTTTATGAGCAGCTTCTGGAACATTTTTTAAAATTCATCTAATTTTTGTAGCTGAAAAATAAGGATTAATAATTAACCCAGTTTTTTGAGTTATTTTTTCACCATATCCAGCTTTAATTAATTCATCACAAAAATCACTTGTTCTTCTATCTTGTCAAACAATAGCATTATAAACTGGCAAACCAGTTTCTTTATCTCATAAAACTACAGTTTCTCTTTGGTTAGTAATTCCAACAGCTGCAATATTATCAGATTTAATTCCTGCTTTTGTTTTAGCGCTTTGTAATGTTCCCAATTGTGCAGATCAAATTTCTAGCGGGTCATGTTCAACTCAACCAGATTGAGGAAAAAATTGTGTAAATTCTGCCTGTGCGATAGCAACACTTTTCCCTTCTTTATCAAAAATAATTGTTCTACATGATGTTGTTCCAGAATCAATTGCAACAACATATTTTTTTTCTGTATTCATTTCTTTTCCTTCAGTATTAGTGAAATACTTTATATTTAGTTTCAAAATTTGTTTTTTGACTTAAATCTAATCCACTTTTTTGCAATAGTTTTTCAACATATAAAGCTATAGCAGGTGCAGAAGCTATTGCAGGTGATTGCATACCAGCAACATTTAAAAAGTGGTTATTATCTTTAGCAAATTGAATTACAAAATCATTTGTTTTTTTATCAATTGGTCTAGATCCAGCTAATGTCATTATTGTTCTTGACATATCAATGCTTGGAATTATTTTTTTTCCAATTTCTCCAATGTATTCAAATTTTTCTTTTGTAACTAATCTTGTGTCTTCTTTTTCAACACCTTCTTCAGCTGTTGGACCAACTAAAACATGACCATCAAGCATTGGGGCAACAATAACACCTTTACCATGAATTGTTGGAACCATAAAACAAATTGAATTTACAATTCCACTTTGTGAACGGTCAAGAATACGATATTCCCCTCTTCTTGTAGTTTGTTTAAAATCTGGATAACCTGCTAACTCTGCAATTAAATCAGCATAGTGTCCAGCAGCATTTATTATATATTTTGTCTTAATTTTTTCTTCATAATTAACAGTTATTTCAAATTCATTTTCTAAACTTAAAATATCTGTAACTTTTGAATTTTTTCTTAAAATAACACCATTTTTTTCAGCAACTGCTAAAAATGCTAATGAGGCTTGAACTGGATCAATTGCTCATGAAGAAGTACATAAAAGTGCCCCAGCAACATTTGGGTTAAGATTAGGTTCTCTATTTAATAATTCTTCTTTAGAAAGAATTTTCATATCAGAAGCTAATACACCATTTGTTAATCCTCTTTCATAAAGCATATGAACATGTTTCATCTCTTTTTCATCAAAAGCTATAATTAAAGAATCAACTTGTGCTCTAGGAAAATCTAAATCTTTAAAAATTTGGTTTCTTCAAATTTTGTTTCCTAAAACATTTAGTTTAGCTTCAATTTTATGTGGTTCTGGATCAAACCCGCCATGAATTACACCAGAATTACCACGAGATGTTTCATCAGCAAAAACAGGATTTTTTTCTAGTAATAAGATTTTTAAATTATATCTTGATAGATGATAAGCAATAATAGAACCTATTATTCCTCCACCTATGATTGTTATATCAAACATAAACACAAATCCTTATATTTGAATTAAATTAATGCAAATAATCCAATTACTACACCAGCAGCCATAGGTCCTGCTACTGGAACTCAACTATATCCTCAGTCTGCAATATTTGCAGTTTTATCTTCTTTTCTAAATAATGCAACAAATCATGTGAATACAATTCTTGGCATTAAGTCTCTGGCTGGGTTAATTGCATAACCAGTTGCTGAACCTAATGAAATACCAATTGACATAATCACAAATGTAACTGCTAGGTTACTTAAAGCACCTAAACTAAAACCACCGCTTTCTACATCGCCACTACTACCTGCTGGTAATTTTGAAAAAGCTAAAATAGCAGCTAATAAGATTAAAGTACCTACAAATTCATAAGAGAAATTAAATACTGCTGCTTTTTCTCTGTAAGCAGGTCCAGTACAATGAGATCCTTTAATTGTTAATAAATCATTTTCTTTGTCTTTTAAAAATTTAAAATTGATGAAGTCAAGAATAATTTGTCCAAAAATTGCACCTAATAATTCAAAAACTAGAATTACAAAGAATGTTAAAGCGATAACAGCATCAGTATTAACAGCTTTATCTGGTCCTGCAGATGCTAAAACTCCAAGTGCAAACACACCAGATGCTTCTTTGCTAGATCCTATTGCTTGCATAATAAGTACAGCTGGGTTTAAGAATCCTCCACCACCCATTGCTGCAGAAACTGTTGCAGCAACAAACACTGCAAACCCTCAACCAAGAGCAATTAAAACTCATTTACCAGATTGGTTTGCAAACATTTTCTTTAATGAAGTTGCAGCACAAACTCCATTTCCTAGTAAAACAAGAATGGCTGTTCCAATAAATTCTGAAAACATAGCCAACCATCATTGTGTAACATAGTCCATATTTTATTTTTTCCTTTATTTATATATATTTCTTTTTATTATTTTTTTATCAATAATAATAAAGTGATTGGGAATGTAACCCAATCACTTTATTTTACAAAATAAAAGTTTGTTTTTATAATTTTTATATTTTTAAATCAAAAAAATAAAAATTATAAAATTTTTGTTTTGTGTATTGCTA
>CAMWUV010000037.1 GCA_947177535.1 uncultured Mycoplasma sp. | reverse complement strand
ATTTAAAATACAGTCATTATTATTAAATATACATATGTTTTTTGAAATAGACTAAATAAAATAAAAAAATAGAAATTGATTTCTATTTTTTTATTTTATTTTAATTTGCTAGTACCTTTTGCTTTAGCACTTGATTTTGAACTGCTTATAGAAGGTTTTTTAATATTAGAAGATTTTTGTTTAGCAGAAATTTTTCTTTCTTTAATTCTTGCAGATTTGCCTGAACGATCTCTTAGATAAGATAAAAATGCTCTTCTTACTTTACCATATCTAATTACTTCAATTTTTTCAATTTGTGGAGAGTGTAATTGAAAAGTTCTTTCAACTCCAATTCCTGAACTTTCTTTTCTAACAATCATTGTTTCAGAAATTCCACTTCCCCTTCTTCTTATTACAACACCTTCAAATTTTTGAATTCTACTTTTGTTATTTTCAATTATTTTATTATGAACAATAACAGAATCACCAGCTTTAAAATTAGGAATATCTTTTCTAATTTGTTTACTTTGAACATAATTTAAAATTTGTTCATTTGTCATTTTTTCACTCATACATTTTCCTCCCTATTTTTACATTTATTAAATAAATCCATTCTATTTCTTTTTGTTTTTTCTAATTGCCATTGATATCTATTTTCTGATATTTGCTTGTGATTACCACTTAGCAAAACATTTGGTACTTTATATCCATTAAAATTTTGCGGTTTTGTGTAATTTGGGTAGTCCAAAAGATTTTTTTCAAATGATTCAGATTTCAAACTATCTGCAGTAATTACACCAGGTATTAATCTAGCAACTGAATCAATTATTACCATTGCAGGAATTTCTCCACCTGTTAATACATAATCTCCTATCGAAATTTCTAAATTAATATAATTTATAATTCTTTCATCAAATCCTTCATAATGACCTGATATCAAAATTAAATGATCATAATTTTTTAATTCAAAAGCAACATTCTGATTATAAACAGTTCCAGATGGTGTTAACAAAACAACTATACTATTTGATTTTTTATAAAAATTAATTGCATCAACAATAGGTTGAAGTGCAAGAACCATTCCAGGCCCACCACCATATGGAATATCATCAACTTTTGAATGTTTATTTTTTGAAAAATTTCTAAAATTTATTATTTCAATCTCAATTATTTTTTTATCAATAGCTCTTTTTATGATTGATGTTTTTAAAAACTCATTAAAAAAATTTTCAAAAAGTGACAAAACAGTTATTTTCATTTTATTTTTTTGTAGTTTTTTTAACTGCTGGTTTAGAAACACTTGCTGTTTTTTTAGATGAAGTTGTAAATTTACTAACTGCTTTTTTAGCAGGTTTCTTTTCAATTTTAGGTTTGGTTTTCTTGTTATTCAATTTTGAATCCATAAATTTCTTTCAAATACCTTTTTGTTTCAAGAAATTTTTTACAGTATCAGTTGGTTGAGCACCTTGGTTAAGTAACAACAAAACATCTTCTTCATTAATTGTTACTTTTCCACTCAAAGGTTCATAAGTTCCAACTTGTTTAATATATGCTCCATCTCTTCTAGATCTTGAATCTATTGCAATCATTCTAAAATAAGGTAATTTATGTCTACCTAATCTTGTTAGTCTGATTTTTACCATGTATTACTCCTATAAAAATATTACAAAATATATTATATAAAAATTTAATAAAAATCTGTTAAGTATTTTTACTTAACAGATAACTTTTATATAAAAAATAAAAAAGTATTAGAATAATCTAATACTTCATATAAATTAATTAATAAAATTTTCTATCTATCTATTGAATCATTAACAATTACTACTGTTCTTTTTTCTTCAGGTAGTGATTCATTGATTTCTTTAATAATTTCGTGTTTATTTTCAATAGCAGTTGTTATATCATTTACAACTTTAACAAAAACACCATAATTTAAACCAAATTTTGTTGCATATTCTTTTTTGTCTGTAACAAAAAATATAGGAGCAGCACATCTAATATTTGATAACGCTTCAATTAATCTAGTATTATTTCCAAACACTACAATTGATGAATAATGAAATCCTTGATTATCTATTATTCTTTTTGGTGCTACAAGTCTAGCGATTTTAATTGCTAATTTTCCCTCTTTTTCATTATAAAAAGGTGATTCTTTAAAATAAACATCTATTGCTCTACCATAATCAAAAAAATTTTCAGAAGAAATGTTTATATTTGACATAACATTAACTGTATTTTCTGGATACAAGCCATTGGCTGTTTCACCAGATAACATTGTACAGTCAGTACCTCTTTCCACTGCAAAAAATACATCAGTAACTTCAGCTCTTGTTGGTTGAATTTTTGTTTCTAATGAATCTAACATTTGAGTTGCCACAATAACAGTTTTACCTTTATGACGACAAATTTTAATCATATATTTTTCTAATGTTGGAACATCATAATATGGAACTTCTAATCCTAAATCTCCTCTAGCAACCATAATAGAATCTGATTCTTCAACTATTTCATCTAGCAATCTAACTCCTGCCATAGTCTCTATTTTTGAAATTATTTGAATGTGTTCTCCACCATTTTGTTGTAAAATTTGTCTAATTTCTCTTACATCTCTTGGTGAATTAACAAAAGAAGCTGCAATATAATCAAAATTATTTTTAACTGCAAAAATAATATCATTTTTATCTTTCTCAGACATAAAAGGAATAGAATAATTTGCATTTGGTAAATTAATTCTTTTATTTTCTTTTACAGTTCATGAATTTCTAGATATTGCTTCTATAATACCTTTTTCAACATTGACATAGTCCACAATTAAATCTAATTTACCATCATCAACAAAGATAGTGTCACCAATTTTGACATCCTTTGCCATATTATATGTACCAGTTGAATCACACACAGAAAAAGTTAGCCCATCACCTTCAACTTTATCAATTGAATGAATAGTAACTTTTACATCTGAAGGAATTTCAATTTCTTTATTTTTTAATTTATAAACACGAATTTCTGGACCTTTTGTATCTAATATTGTTGCAATATTTAGATTTTTTTGCTCTGCAACCTCTCTTACAAGTTTTAATCTAATTATTTGTTCTTCATAATCACCATGTGAAAAATTGAATCTTACAGCATTGACACCATAATCAAACAATTTAGCTAATTTTTTTTTAGCAGTTTCAATTAAATGTTTATTTTCTGGTTTTTCAAATTCAGATAAAGAAAAAATTTTTCCTGTTACAGAAGGTCCTAAAGTAGCAATTATTTTTGTTTTTTTCATTATTTTCATACTTAATTAATCCTTAATATCTAATAAAAATTTATTAAAATAAACTACTTAATATTTTATATATAAATAGTTTATTTAAAAAATAAAAAAGGAAATTTAAATTAAAAATTACTTTTTGTCAGTAAAAAGAATTTCATCTTTTTTAAGTGGTGGTAAAGATATTTTAATTTTTTCTGCAATATCTTCAGGTGTTAATTTCATTTTTTTACAAATACTTTCAAAACTACCAGAATATCCAAAACGATTTACACCAATTCTAATTGAAGCAAATCGACTTCATGGTAGTGAAATACCAAATTCTATAGAAATTGTTCTATTCACACCTAAATTAGAACCTAAAACTGATTTTTCATACTGGTCAATTTGTTTTAAAAACAACTCAACACAAGGGACTGAAATAACATTTGTTTTTATATTATATTTTGTAGATAAAATATTGCTTACTTCCAAAGCTAAAGAAACTTCACTTCCTGTAGCTAAAATATTTGCTATTGATTGTCTATCAGATTTTAATACATATGCACCTCTTGAGAGTTTTGCAGGATTACCTTTTGGTAAATTGAATTCTTGTCTAGAAGTAATAATAGAAAATACGCTTTCAGTATTAGTCAAAGCATATTCAAAAGCTTTAATTGTTTCATCTAAATTACAAGGTCTTATTAAAAAATGGTTTGGAATTAATCTTAATCCTCAAATCTGTTCAACAGCTTGATGAGTTGGTCCATCTTCACCAACTGCAATAGAATCATGACTAAATACAAAAACACCTGGATTTTTAGAAATAGCTGCTAATCTAATAGCATTTTTACAATAATCAGAAAAAGGTAAAAAAGTTGATCCAATTGCTTTTAAACCTGTTGAACAAATACCATTAATAATAGTACCCATTGCAAATTCTCTAACTCCTAAATTTATATTCATTCCAAGTCTATTATCACTAGAATACACTTCACCTTTTGGATATGATATTTTTGTTGAAGATGATATATCAGGAGATAATAAAGTTAATAAAGGATTTATTTGAGCAATTTTTGATAATACATAGTTTGAAATATTTCTAGTTGAATCTTTTGTTTTTTCATAATCACTAAAAGCTTTTTTATCAAAAGAAATTTCCTTGTTTAAAATATTTTCCAAAACTTTATATTTATTTGGATCAGATGATTTTATTTTTTTTACTTTTTCATCATAACTTTCTTTTGCTTTTAAACCTCTTTTTTTAAATTGTTCAAAATCCAAATATGCATTTTTAGAAATTTCAAATTTATCATTATGATATTCTAATTTGTTTTTTAAATCTTGAATTTGTTCTTCAGTTAATGGTGAACCATGAGCTTTACTTGAATCTTCTACAGATGAAGCAAAACCTATCTTAGTTTTTATTTCTATAACTGATGGTTTATCAGTTGATTTTTTTGCTTCTTCTATTGCATTATTAATTGATTCAAAGTCATTTCCATTTGTGACTTTTATATAATTTAAACCTAGAGATTCAAAATATTTTTTCTTGTCAGTTATTGTACTATCTGACACTCTACCTTCAAGTTGAACATCATTTGAATCATATAAAAAAATAAGCTTATTTAATTTGTATTTTGCTGCTATTGAAAAAGCCTCATATGAAACACCCTCTTCAAAACAACCATCTCCAAACAAACAATAAGTGTGATAATTAACTAAATTGTATTTTTTAAAAAACTGGTTCATTTTTGTTTCAGCTATTGCCATCCCAACTGCGACACCAATTCCTTGGCCTAAAGGACCTGTAGTAGCATCAATTCCATCTATTAAAATATTTTCAGGATGTCCTGCTGTTTTTGAATTAATTTTTCTAAAATTTTTAAGATCATTAATAGAAATATCATAGCCAGCCAAATGCATAATAGCATATAAAAGTGCACTGCCATGTCCTGCACTCATAACAAATCTATCTCTATTTAAAAAAGATTTTTCAGGGTTAGCTACAAAGTGATTTTTAAACAATGTATATAAAATCGGAGCAGCACCCAAAACTATTCCAGGATGTCCAGAGTTTGCCTCACTAATCATCTCACATCCAAGTATTCTAATTGTATCTATTGTTAGATTAACAAATCGATTATTTTTGTTTTCTTTATTTCCCATATTTTTTATTTCCTCATAATGTTGAGTTAATTTATTCAATAACTAAAACAGAATTAACTCCTTCTACTTCGTTTTTTAGTATTGTTTCTAATCCATCTTTATAAGTAACATCTATTAAAGCACAACCAATACATTCACCCAAAATTTTTACTGTTACTTCTCCTTTTTTTTCGTCAAAGCTAACAAATTCTAAATCTCCACCATCTTGGTTTATGTAAAATCTAATTGAATCAATTACATCTTTTATTTCTTCAACTATATTGCTTGTATTATTTTTATTATTCATAAGCAATTATATAATAGTATTAAAATAATGAATATTATGATTAAAAACAAAAAAATAATTCAGTGTAAAATTCTCGAAATTCATCCAAATTATATTGTTGCTGAAAACAGAAATAAAAAATATATTTGCAATGAATCTCAAATTTCAGATTTTAAAGTAAACTTAAATGAATATTTTTTAGTTGGAAGAATCTACAAATTTTGTTTAATAAACAATAAGTACATATCTTACAAAATAGTCAGACCAAAACTACTAAAAAATAAAAGAGCGCCTATTCCCACAATTAGTGGTCCAAAAAATTTAGAAAAGCACCTTTTAAGTATTATTAACAAAAAATAAAAACTTGAATATTACTAATATTCAAGTCCATAAAAAAGTTTTATTAAGCTTTCTTTTGCTTTTGTAAAAATTTTTAAATCTTTTAATT
>CAMWUV010000036.1 GCA_947177535.1 uncultured Mycoplasma sp. | reverse complement strand
AAATAATGATGTTGATCAATCTTTTCAAGATCAAAATTTTAATCAATTAAAAGAAAAAAGTGATGTTAATTTAAACTTAGAAGATTTGAATAGTAAAGAAATTCTTGTTGATTTAAGCAATAAAAATATAAGTGAATTTAGTAATAACCAAGATGATTATCTTTTTTTTGATGAAAAAGATTTTGAAAATCAAAACTTAGATATTAGTGAAAACCAAAATGAAGAAAACAAAATAAAAGATTTAAATTTAGAAAATTTGGATTTAAAAAATAGTGATTTAGAAAATAAAATTAATTTTAATATAGAGCAGGATAATGATTTTGTTTTTGAAACAAACAAAAAAGACTCACAAAATTTAAAAAATAACAATTATAATCTTACTTTAGATAAATTAAAAAAAGAAAGACATGAAAAAATTAGTAAAGAATTAATTGATAATAGTGAAAAATTTATAGATAAAGTTAAAGAGAATGTTGCAAATGAATTAGATGATGTAATAAAAAGTTTAGAAGACTTAAATATAAATGATGATTCAATTTATGATATTGAAAATATAAAAATTAAGTTTAAAAATATTTAGGTAAATAAAAATGAAGAAATATGTAGATGTTGTAAAAATAAAGGAAATTTTAGAAAAATTAAATAGCAAAAAAGCAATGATTGAAAATAGTTATTTTCAATCTTTGAATGCTTTTAATAACATGCTAAAAGTTGATCCAAACAACTCTATTCTTTTAACTGATGTTTCTAGAAGAAAAGAAAATCTTGATGAAACTGTTAACTCTGCTATTTCTTATCTTGACAATCTTATTTACACTTTAACTATAGTTATTAAAAAAGTTTCATTTAGTGAGCAATTACTAAATGAACAACAATTAACTAATAATAATTTTGCTAGTAAAGAAATTTTAAACAATGAAAATTTAATTGTTAATGATGTTACAAATGAATCACAAGTTGTTGTAGCTGAACAAATTCAGGATTTAGATTATCTTACTAATGAAGTTAGAGAATATGCTGAAGTTTCAGATGAATTTAATAAATATTTAGATCAAATTAATCAAGAATTTCAATATTATAGTCCAAGTGATGTAAAGCAAGGTTTATTAAATGATCAAGAATACAATTTTGAAGGTAAACTAAGTGAATTAGAAGAAAATTTTAAAAAAGAACTTGATCTTATTTCTTCACATAATAAGATGCTTGAAGATCAAAATGTTAATTTACAAAATGCTTTAAATAAAATTGAAGATAAAAGTAATTACCATTTATCTAGTTTATATAATAAAAGAACTTGAGATGATAGTGAATTATATTTTTCTGCTTTAGATAAATCTGTTAATAACGCAGTTGAAAAATTTGATCAAGCATCAGAAAAAATGGCTAACGCTATTAATGTTTTATCCGTAAATCAAATTGAAAATTTAGAAAAAATTTCTTTACCTTTAATTAAAAGTTTAGAAAAATTTTTAAAAACAATTACTAATGATTTTTCAAATGTTCAAAAAGAAAATGAAATTTATCGTAAACAATTAGACGATTACAAAAATGTTATTTTTAAACTAAAAACAGATAATCAATCTAAAGAAGATGAATTAAAAAATTCTTATGATTCATGATTGGCAAATGTAAGAAAAATTTCTGAATTAGAAGAAATTTTAAATGAGCAATCTGATGATATTAAAAAAGTTTATGAAGAAAAAAATGATTTAATTCATAAATTGGAAAGTAAGATTTCAGAAACTGGTAATTTTATTAACCAAGTAATTTATGAAAAAGAGCTTTTATTACAACAAAATACAGATTTATATAGAGAAATTGATTCCTTAAAAAGAGAAATAGCAAGTGAAAATGATTTAGATGAATATATCAAAACTGTTTCTGTTGAAGATATTGTTAGTAAAGAAGCAAATAAAATTGTTGAAAGAAAAATGCAAACTTTAATGAATAAATATCAAGATGAAATTGAACAAATTAAAAATAATTCTATAAGTTATTTTATGAATGTTCAAGATAATGAAGAAAGAGTTTTAGAAAAATTACTTATCGAAAAAAATGAAAGTAATCAAGAAAAAATTATTAAATCTTTAGAAAAGAAATTAGAAACTATTGAAAATAAATTAAAAGATGAAAATAGAATTCGTGAAAAAACTGAAGATACTATTAATGATTTAAATCAGCTATTAGCTGAAGGTCCATATTCAATGATTGATCAAGAAAAGAATTTTTTAAGTAAAAAATTTAATTTGCTTGAACAAAAAATTGATGAATCTTTAGAAAGAGTTAAATATTTAGAAGATGAAAAATTAACTAATAAAAATGATATTGTAATTGATGAGTCTGAATTAGACAATTTATTTTTAAATTCTCAAACTTATCAAGATTTTAATCAACAACTTCTTGGGAAAGAACTTGAAATTGATGCACTAAAAGCTGAAAATAGAAGAATTCATAATGAAAATGTAGCTATTAATAGTGTTTTAGATGAAACTATTAAAAAGATTACTATTAACACTAGCAAAATGAAAGATCTTGAAAATCTTATGACAAAACAAGATTATGAATTCATGATTTTAAATGATGAAAAAAATAGTGTTATTGAAAGTCTTTATAATGCAATTAAAAATAGAGATTTAACTAAAGTTGAAAATATTAATAATCTAGAAAAATTAGATAAATATAATTTTTCTGATTTTGCTAAAAAATCATTGAATGAACAATTTTATTATGGTGATGATTTATTAAGTTATGTAAAAGAAGAAGTTGAAAAAATTATTTCTAAAGAAATTGAATCATTGAAAAAACAATATGAATTAGATTTAACAACTATTAATGATAAATATGAACATTCTTTTTCTGATAGATTATTAAGTCCAACTAACCAAAAAACTAATCAATTTATAAAAGAAGTTGTTTCAGTTAATACTCCTTATTTACCTAGAATTGATGATAGATATTTTGATATAGGTGATGATATTGAATTAAAAAATGATTTAAATAATTATTTAAATAATTTTTCTAATAATACTCCTAGTGAAATTTCTGAAGAAATTATTTATTCAAATAAAAACAGAGAGTCAAATGAATTTGTTGGAGAAGGTGAAAATTTATTAGATGTTTCAATTAATGGTAGTTCACCATGAAATTTTGATGAAGAAGTTGAAAAAAATGGAACTGTTACAAAGATCTTGCATGAAAAAGTTGAAAATAAATCTGAAAAAAATTTGGTTAAAAGACTTTCTAATAGAAATGAAGAGTTAGAAAATAAAATTAAAAATCTACAAAAAATTATTAGTGATAAATTTACAGATGAAATTTATAAGAATCATTATCAAAATAAAGTTGATAATAATGTTCAACCTTTTTATTATGATTATCAAACAGCTACTTTGAGTCAAGATGTTAGAAACCAAATATTGAATCAACAATTGATGCAATCAAGTGAAATTGATAAAAAAATTCAAGATTCAATTAATGCTTTAAAACAAGAGAATAGTCAAAAAATTGATAATTTAAGTAAAAAAATTGATAACATTATGGATTCTAATAATAACATTTATATAAATAATAGTTATGTTGATTCTTCTGTTGATTCATTTGAAATCTTTGAAGATAAGAGTTCTTTATACCTAGAAAGAGAAATAATAGATAGCACAGACAAATTATTAAAATTGCAAAAAGAACTTTTATCTCTTGAGTCAGAAATTATTAACGAAGAGAAAAGAATAATAGTGGAACTTTAAAATGAATGGAAGAAATTTAAATGATAAAATTGTAAATTTTAAGAAAAAATATACTGAATTATTAATGCAATTAGATAATTCAGCTCTTTTAAATCTTACAAAATTTGAAAATATTGAAAATTTTCAAGGTACAGAAAATTTATTTTCACTATTAAGAGAAAATGAACAAGTTAGCAAAAATTTACAACTAATCAAAGATAGTATTAGTAAAAAAATTCTTAACTTACAACTTTTATCATCTAAAACAGGAAATGAAGAATTAAAAGATGCATATGAAAATCTTTATGATTTTAATGCTTTGGATTTAGATGAGTCTTCCCCCTTTTATACATATCATTTATCAAAAAAAGAAATTAAACAAATAACTGATGATATTGATAATGCAATGCAAAAAATTGATGAAATAACAAGTTTTATCCAAGAAACTGTTATTCCTAACATGGACAAAAATGAAGAAGAAAAACAAAAATTAGTTGCTTTATTAAATGATTCACAAAAAAAAGTGAAAAATTTATTGCTTGAAAAGGATATAGATCAACAAACTATTTCTAATCTGTATAGTTCAAATTTAGAATGAGAAGCTGAATATAATAAAGTTTTAGATTCATGAATTGGTTTAAATCAAAAACTTGTTGACTTAGAAGTTTATATCAATCAAAATGAAGAAGTAACAAAAGAAATTTCTGCTGAAAAAGATAAAATAATTGAACAACTTGAGAAAAAAATAAATGAATTATTATCTGATCTTGATTCAACTGATATTTTTTCTTTTAAAGAAACAAGAGATATTTCAAAGATTACTGATTCTTTTGTGAATCTAATTAATAGAATTTTTACAGAATCTTTCAAAATTGTTTATAAATTAGAAAATGATTATCAAACAAAAATCAAGGATTTTAACAAAAATAAAGATTTTTTAACAAAAGAATTTAAAGATTCTATTACAAGAAATGATATTAGCCAATCTAAGATTTCAAGTTTATCTGAAAGAGATGAACTTGACATCTATCGTGAAGAAACAATTGAATTTGTTAAAAAAATAGGTCTTGTTAATTCAATTGAAAAATTTCAAAATTATTTAAATATTAATTTTTTCAATAATTTACAACAAATAAATTTTGTTATGCAAGATTTATTATCAAAAATTAATGAATGTGTTGTAAGAAATGAAGTTTATTTTTCAAAACGTTCATCAAGAAGAATAAGTGGTTTTATTGTTCAAATATCTGGTTATATTGAAAAAATAGAAGTTTTTAAAAATCAAGTTTTAACTTTTATTGAAAGGATTAACTTATTTAGTAAAAAAGTTTCTTTTTCAATGATAAATTTATCTTCTTATTGATCTGATGCAGCATATGGATTTCAACAAATTTATTTAACTTTTCAAAAAGATTTTGTTTTGATCAAAAAGCTTATTGATTTATTTATTATTTATTTTGATTTTGAATCTAAGAAAAATAAAAAAATAAATTTTGAAACAGAATTTGGGAAAGTTTTAGTAGAAAAAAACAAAGATAACTTAAATTATCATAATCCTTTTGAAAATTCATATCAGGATAGTAGTGATACTAATTTTGAAGAAGAATTTACTCCAATTGAAAACTATGAAGAAGTATATAAAAATGAAGAAAGTCCATTTCAGAAATCTGAATATGTAGCAAAAGATGTCATAGGTTTGGAAAAAATTCTACAAGATAACCAAGACACTTATTACAAATATAATTATCCAAATTCTGATAAAGTTACTGATGATAATGAAGATATTAATTCTGAACCTAATTCAAATGAAACAAAATTGTATGACAGTAATTTTGAAGATTTTGTTGAAAGCTTAGAAAAACAAGATTTATTACTAGAGTCAGATAGCACTGCACCAATTGAAAAATTTTCAGAAAAAATTGAAGATAAAAAAAATCTTGATGAAAATTTATCAAACATTCCAGTAAGTGATTTGAGTTTAGAACTGAACAAGCAAATAAATGATTTTAATAGTTTTATAAAAAAAATAATGTCAGAGTTTGAATATTCACAAAATCTTTCTGAAAATCAAAAAAGTATAACAAAAAAAGAATTATCACAAATTCTTATTGATGAAACAACAACAATAAAAGAAAAATTAGAGAAAATTGAAAATTTATTAGTAAAAGTTTTTGGAGAAAATTACTATAATCAATCTTTTCACTATTGAATAATAGCTTTTAAAAGATATTTATTGGAAAAAAAATACAATATAAATTTAAAATTAAGAATAGTAAAATCCAAATTACAAAAAATTAAAGTCTTAATAGATGTGGAAAGAGATAAAAATTATTTAGCTTTAATTAGTGATAATTAGGTTTTTTAAAAAGTGAGATTATTATGAAAAATAGAAATTTAAATGAAAAAATTAAAGATTTAAAACAACAATTAGATC
>CAMWUV010000035.1 GCA_947177535.1 uncultured Mycoplasma sp. | reverse complement strand
ATAAAATAGATATTTATACAAATTTATATAATTTTTTAAATATAAAGTTTTGAGTTTTTGTAGTCTTTTGCCATTGATATTTTAAATTTTTGAGAAATTTTTATATTAGATAAAAGTGAAAAAATCACACTTAAAAACACTGGAATTACTATAATAATTATTCAACCAAATGATAAAAAGTTAATATTTGTTAAACAAGAGATTAATATAGTTGCTGTTATTAATATAAGAGAAACAATAATTTCTCAAATGTTTAAAAGTATTGCATTTCAAAAAGAAAAAGAATTATTTTTTTTATTTTTTGGTGTTACAAAAAAATTTAATTTATTTTTAAAAAATGCAGTAATTATTGCACAAGTTGTAGAGACAAGCAAAGAACTATATATAAAATAAAAAAATAAAATTATTAATATTAATTTAAAAAAATTAATTTTACCTAAATAAAAAAGGAAACAATTAATTAATGGTGCCATTGCAAAAAATATTGTGATAATCATATACCAATCTAGCGATGTAAAAGAGAATCCTAATGGACATAAAACCAATAAATTACAAATAATAATAAGTACAGATGATAATGTTACAATAAAGTATGTTTGATTGATTGATGTATCCAATTTTCTAAAAAAAGGAACATTTTTGCTGAATAGCATTTTAAATCCTATTGATTTATAACATTCTATTGTACCTTGAGATCATCTAAATTGTCTTTTTTTAAATGAAATGTATTCACTTGGAAACTCTTCATAACATACAATGTTATTAGCAAAGACACATGAGTATTTATTTAATAAAGCTTTATATGTAAGACCTCAATCTTCAGAAATTATTTCTGGAAATCCTTTTGCTGATTCATAACATTCTTTTTTTATCATTGCTCCATGACCATAAAGATTATTTATTCCTATTTTATTTCTTATGTTATGTTCAACTTGTCATTGGAAATTGTGAATATAAGACATTATGTAATCAAATAAATTTTTTTGTCTACTACAAAAATTTTTTGCTTGAACTATTCCAATTTGACTATCTTCAAGAAAATAAATTAATGCTTTTCCAATAAAATTTTTTGGAATTATTTCATCAGCATCTAAAACAACAAAAAAATCATAATCTTTATAATTTGTTAAAAAATTATTAATATTTCCTGCTTTATAACCTTTTCTATTATCTCTTCTAATTACTTGTATGTTTTTTAATTTTGCAAATTCATCAATTCTATTTTTATATGATTCTTTTTTAGAATCATCTAATATGAAAAAAGTACAATTTTTGTATTTTTGTTTCATACTTTGTAACAAACTATTTTCATCAAAATCATCACAAGTACAATAAATCACATAAACTCTATAATTTGCATTATCAATATTAGAATTTTTGTATTTTTCATTATATATATATTTTTCTTTTGATAGTTGTTTTTTAATACATAAGTTATAGTACAACCCATAAATAAATTGTTTTGCTGCATCACAATATAAAAGGACATTAAATATAAAATTTAAACAAACAAAAACTTTTGCAACTGTAGGTTCTAAAGAATTTTTAGTATTATTTCATTGAATTGCTATTCAAATTCAATAACATAAAGCAACTATTCCAATTCAAACGAATAAAATTAGATATCAAATAAAAAAATATCTAAATTTTTCATTCTTAGAACTAAAATGATTTGCATACAATTTTTTATTAGATTTTTGCATATCTTTTATTATTATGACAATTTTTTTATAAAAAGAAAAATTAATTTTAAAAAATAATAATTTTAAACATTTTTAAAATTAAATTTAATTTATTTTAAATGTTATAATATATTTCGTTTAAATTTTATTTAAGGAGAAAATATGCCTAAAAAAGCAGAGGCTAAAACTGAATCACCTAAGAAAGTTGTTAAAACCAAAAAAGAAACAGCTGAAAAAAAAGGTGTAAAAGCAGAAACAAAAGAAACTAAAAAAACTGCTGATAAAGAAGTTTCTAGTAAAACAATAAGTAAAAAATCTGCAAATTCAGTAGATAAAAAATCTAGTGATTCTAATTCAAAATTTGAATCAAATACATATAAAGAAAAAGTAGCTGAAATTGAAAATAGTATTTTCCAAAAAATCAAAGAAAACCCAACAATAACTGGAAAGCCATTTAGAAAATTAGTTAGTGTAAATAAATTGATGGAAACTGGTGCTCATATTGGATTAACAAGTAGAAAATGAAATCCAAAAATGAAAAAATATATTTATACAAAAAAAGGTTCAAACCATATTATTGATTTATTACATACAGTTATTTCTTTGAATGTTGCTTATAATTATTTATTAGATTTAGTTAAAGCAAATTCTAATTTAGAAAATTCACCAATTTTGATTGTGGGTACAAGAGGCAAAACAATTAAAAACCATGTAAAAGATCAATCTAAAAGAGTACATGCTTATTACATTAATGAAAGATGATTAGGTGGTACTTTAACAAATTTTTCAACAATTACAAAATCAGTAGCAAAATTTAATAATTTAATTTTAATTCATAAAAATGGTGAAATTAGTAAATACACTAAAAAAGAACAAGTTGAATTAAAAAAGAAAACTGAAAAATATGCTAAATATTTTTCAGGTATAAGAACTATGAAAGATCTTCCAAAAGCAATTATTTTAACTGATCCTGAAACAAATAAAATTGCTATAAAAGAAGCAAAAAAATTAGGTATTAAAGTTATTGCAATTTGTAATACAAATGCAAATCCAGATTTAGTTGATTTTGTTATTCCAGCTAATAATTACTCTATTAAGTCAGTTTATTTATTAATTGGTTTATTATGTGATGCAATTGCTGAAGCGAAAAATCTACCAAAAATGTTTGCTGAAAAGAAAGATGAAGAAATTATTCTTCCAGAAGTTATAAAAAGAAAACCAGACAACAGAAGATTTAATAATTATTCTTCACAAAAACATTAATTTAGTATATTAAAATTTCTCTATAAAATAGGGAAATTTTTTTATGTCTAGTAAAAATAAAAAATGTATTTTTCCAGGAACTTTTGAAATTTTTCATAAAGGTCATATAAACATTTTAAAAAGAGCTTTAAAAATATTTGATTTTGTTTATATTGTTGTAGCAGTAAATCCATTAAAAAAAAGTAGTGATTTAAAAAAACGTTATGAATTAGTAAAAAATGAAATTTTTAAATTTAAATTTAAAAATGTTGAAGTAAAAATGTGAGATGGAAAGATTTCAGATTTTGCTGAAATAAATTCAACATATTTTATAATAAGAGGTATAAGAGATGTTAAAGATTTTAAGTTTGAAAAGTCAATTGAAAGAATTTATAAAGAAAATTGTAACAAATTAGAAGTTGTTTATTTAATTTCTGATAAAAATTTAGAAAAAATGTCATCTCGAAAATTAAAAAACAATCTTAATTTATTGGGGGAAAACTATGAAAAATAGAAAAGTTGTTTTAATAGGTTGTGGTGCTGTTGGTACATCATTTTTATATTCAGCCCTAAATCAAGGGCTATTTGATGAATATGTTCTTATTGATGCTTTTGAAACAGTAGCAAAAGGTCATGCATGAGATTTTGAAGATGCTAACTCAGCAATGATGACACCAGCTACTGTTATTAAACAAGGTACTTATGCAGATTGTGAAGATGCTGATGTAGTTGTAATTACTGCAGGTGTTCCTCAAAAACCAGGTGGGGAAACAAGACTTCAATTGGTTGGTAGAAATGCAAAAATTATGGAAGAAATTGCAATTAATGTAAGAGATTCAGGATTTGAAGGTATTACAATAATTGCATCTAACCCAGTTGATATTTTGGGTGCAATTTATGCAAAAGTTACTGGATTTGAGCCATCTAGAGTTATACCGTCTGGAACAATTTTAGATTCAGCAAGATTACAATGAGAAATTGCTAAAAGAACAAAAGTTAGTCCTGCTTCTATTGAAGCTTTTGTAATTGGTGAACATGGAGATTCTTCTGTTTCTGCTTTTTCACAAGTAACAGTAGGTTCTTTACCATTATCAAAATATAAAAAACTAAGTGAATCTCAAAAAAAATCTATTCATAAAGATGTAATGAGAAAAGCTTATAAAATTATTAATGCAAAAAGAGCAACATATTATGGAATTGGAGCTTGTTTAGCAAAAATTTGTAAAGCTGTTTTAAGAGATGAAAATATTGTTTTACCAGTAGCTATTAAGAAAAATGCAGACAGTGATATTTATATTGGATGACCTGCACTTGTTGGTAAAGATGGATGACATAGTCCCTTAAAATTAACATTACTTGCTGAAGAAAAAAGAGCTTTTACAAAATCATATAATTCAATCAAAAAGATTTTTGATGCTGCTTGAGATGAATTAGGAAGATAAGTTAAAATAGTTAATTAGTTGAATACTTATGTAGTAAATTTTGAAAATAAATTTACTACTTTTTATTCACACACATATATACACATAAATATTTGTAAATATAATACATTTTAAAAATCATTTTTAAATCTTTTATTTTATAAAAAACAAATTAATAATTAATAATTAAAATCAGATAAAATAATTAGAGATTTTATAAATAATAAGTAAAAGGAATCATAATTATGAGTAGTAATGCTGATAAAATTAAAGAATTAAGAAATCGTACACAAGCAGGTTTTATGGATTGTAAAAAAGCTTTGGAAGAATCAGGTAATGATATTGAAAAAGCAATTTCTTGATTAAGAGAAAAAGGAATTTCAAAAGCTGCAAAAAAAGCTAATGCAATAGCTGCTGAAGGTCAGACATTAGTAAAAGAAAATGGTGATAATTGTGTTATTTTAGAAGTAAATTCACAAACTGATTTTGTTTCTAAAAATCCTGATTTTGTAAAGTTTGTAAAAGATGTTGCTGACACTATTTTAAAAAACAAATCTGCTGATAATATTGATAAAATGGTTTTAAGTGATAAAAAAACAGTTGCTGATACTGCCATTGATTTAACAGCTAAAATTGGTGAAAAAATTGGTGTAAGAAGAGCTCAATTATTTACAAAAACAAAAGATCAAAGTTTTGGTGTATACCAACATTTTAACAATAGAGTTTCTGCAGTTGTTTTAATTGAAGGAAAAGTAAATAGTGATGTTGGTAAAGAAATAGCAATGCAAGTTGCTTCAATGAATCCTAAATTTGTCAACAGTAGTGAAGTAGATAAAAATTGAAAAGAAACAGAAGAAAAAATTTTAATTCAAAAAACAATTGATGAAGGAAAACCAAAAGAATTTGCAGAAAAAATAGTTAAAGGAAGAATGCAAAAAATTTTAGCAGAAGTTTGTTTAGATGACCAACCTTTCATAAAAGATAATGGTATTACTATTTCAAAATATTTAAAAGAAAAGGGTGGAAAAGTTTTAAAAATGGCTAGATATGAAGTTGGTGAAGGAATTGAAAAACAAGAGTCTAATTTTGCTGATGAAGTAAAAGCACAAATGAAAAAATAATTTTTTATTTTTTCATTTTTTTATGTTTATTTGGATAGGAGTTGATTGTGAATAATAAAAAAGAGTTAATAATATTAAAAATTAGTGGTGCATCTTTAAAAGCTGAGAATGATATAATCGATATAGAATTTTTAAATGAAATTGCTAGACAAATAAAAGAATTATCTTTATTTTATAAAATTGCTATTGTTTTAGGTGGTGGAAATATCTGAAGAGGAGCAATTGCTAATAAAATTGGAATGCAAAGATATAAAGCTGATCAAATGGGAATGTTAGCAACTGTTATGAATTCTTTAGCATTAGAATCAACTTTAAATAACATTGGTGTTAAATCAAAAATATTTTCAACTATAGAAATGGAAAAAATAGCAGATAGTTATGTTATTCGAAATTTGGAATTTTCTTTAAATAATGATTATATTGCAATTCTTTCTTGTGGTACTGGTCGACCTTATTTTACAACAGATACAGGAATTGCAGTTTCAGCAGCTGAACTTGGAGCTACATATGTTATGATGGGAAAAAATAATGTAGATGGTGTATATGATAGTGATCCTAACATCAATAAGAATGCAAAATTTTATGAACATTTGACATATACAAAAGCAATTGAAGATGAATTAGGAGTAATGGATATAACAGCAGCAAGTATTTTTAAACAATGTAATGTGAAAACAATTGTTTTTAAAATAAATGAATACAATGCAATTATTGATACTCTAAATAAAAAATCAAAGTTTACTTTAATAT
>CAMWUV010000034.1 GCA_947177535.1 uncultured Mycoplasma sp. | reverse complement strand
ATGTATAGGAATAATTTAATAAACTTTTAATATTTTAATAGTTGTTTCAACTTATTTTATTATTATTTTTGTATATCGGGTAAGACTAATATTTAAGGAGAATTAAATGTTAATTAATAAATATACTAGTCAAACTGAAACTTATTCAGTATTAGATATAGATGGGAATGTTACAAAAGTAGGATACACAATTCCTTTAACAAATGAAGAAATTCAAAAATCTTACTATACTATGCTTCTTTCAAGAAAATTTGATGAAAAGATGCTTAAGTGACAAAGACAAGGAAAAATGTTAACTTTTCCACCTAACTTAGGTGAAGAAGGTTTACAAGTTGGTACTGCTATCAGTATGCACAAAGATGACTGATTTGCACCAGCTTTTAGATCTGCAGCTGTTTTTTTACATAAAAATGTTCCAATGTGAAAAATTATGCTTGTTTGAAAAGGTAATGAATTAGGAAATAAAATGCCTGAAGAACTTAACTTTTTACCTTTTAATGTTCCAATTGGTACTCAGTATTCACATGCTGCTGGTATTGGTATGGCATTAAATTACGAAAACAAACCAAATGTTGCTTATACATTTATTGGTGATGGTGGAACTGCTGAAGGTGAATTCTATGAAGCAATGAATTTTGCTTCAGTTAGAAATGCTCAAACAATTTTCTGTGTTAATAACAACCAATGAGCTATTTCTACACCTACTGCTAAAGAAACAGGTCAATTAGATATTGCTAGTAAAGCCATTGCTGCTGGTTTAGATTTTATTAAAGTTGATGGAAACTGTTTATTTGCTTCTGTTGATGCGGCTAGAGCTGCTAGAGAATATGTGTTACAAAACAAAAAACCGATTTTAATTGAATTTGTAACTTACAGAATGGGACCTCATACAACTAGTGATAACCCAAGAGTTTATAGAACAGAAGAATACGAAAAAGAACAAGAAAAGAAAGATCCAATCATCAGATTAGAAAAATGAATGATGAAAAATGGTCTTTTAGATGAAGCTAAAAAAGCTGAATTAGAAGAAAAAATTAACAATGAAATCGAAGAAGCTTACAAAACTATGGAAAACAACATGACTGTTACTGTAAGTGATATTTTTGATTACACTTACAAAACATTAGATGAATCACTTCTTGAACAAAAAGCTGAAGCGATTAAAGTAAATGGAGGTAAATAATAATGTCTAAGACAATTATTGTAAATAACATTGAAGCTGTAACAAATGCTTTAGACTTAAATATGGAAAAAGACCCAAGAATAATTCTTTATGGTGAAGATGCTGGGTTTGAAGGTGGTGTATTTAGAGCCACTCAAGGATTACAAGCTAAATATGGTGAAAGAAGAGTATTTGACTCTCCAATCGCTGAAACTGCAATTGTTGGTACAGCTGTAGGTGCTTCTTTAGCTGGATTAAAACCAGTAGTAGAAATGCAATTCTCAGGATTTAGCTTTCCTGGTTTTATGAACTTATTTGCACATGCTGCAAGATATAGAAATAGAAGTAGAGGAAGATTTAGTTGTCCTATGGTTGTAAGAATGCCAATGGGAGGTGGAGTTAAAGCTCTTGAACACCATTCAGAATCTTTAGAAGCAATTTTTGCTCACATTCCAGGGTTAAAAGTTGTTATGCCTTCAACTCCTTATGATACAAAAGGTTTATTAACTGCTGCAATTAATGATCCAGATCCAGTTGTTTTCTTTGAACCAAAAAGAATTTATCGTGCATTTAAACAAGAAATTCCAGAAGAATTATATGAAATTGAATTAGGAAAAGCAAATGTAGTAACTTCAGGAAATGACTTAACTCTTGTTACTTTTGGTGCAAGTGTACATGACTGTTTAGTTGCAATTGAAGAAGTTAAAAAAACAAATCCTAGCATTTCAGTTGAATTAATTGATTTAAGAACTATTAAACCATGAGATAGACAAACTGTAATTAATTCTGTTAAAAAAACAGGAAGATTAATGATTGTTCACGAAGCTGTTAAATCATTTAGTGTAAGTGCTGAAATAATTACTACAATAAATGAAAAAGCTTTTTATAGTTTAAAAGCTGCTCCTGTTAGATTGACTGGTTGAGATATTACTGTTCCATATGCTTTAGGTGAAAGTTTACATATGGTAAGTCCTGAAAGAATTGCAAAAGAAATTATTACTCTTGCAAACACTAAGGAATAAATAGAGTTATTATATAAAGAGTGTTATTTCTAGGAGAAAATAAAATATGTATATTTTTAAATTTGCTGATATTGGTGAAGGGATTCATGAAGGTAAAGTATCAGATATTCTAGTAAAAGAAGGCGATTCTGTAAATGATGGAACAGATTTGTTTTCTGTAGAAACTGATAAAATTACTACTGAAATTTCTTCTCCAGTTAAAGGGATTGTTTCAAAAATTCTTATAAAAGTGGGCGACACTATTCATGTAGGAGATTCAATTTTTGAAATTGATGATTCAAGCTCATCAAGTTCTTTAGGTTCTACTGCAGCTGCACCAGCTGCACCAGTTAATGAAGAACCAAAAGGTGAAACTAAAGGTGCTTCTGTAGTTGGTGAAGTTAAAGTTTCTGATGCAGTTCTTCCATTATTTGGAAGTAATTCATTAAATATTAATAAATCATCATCTAGTAGTCAAGAAACTAATAAAGATGTTTTAGCTAGTCCAGTTGCAAGAGCTTTTGCAAAAGCTCATAATGTAAATCTTGGATTAGTTAAAGGTACTGGTGAATTAGGAAGAATTACAAAAGTTGATGTTGAAGCATATATAAATTCTAGTTCAGGTAGTGCATCTGCTTCATCAGTTGCTACTCCAGTGTCTTCTGTTAATGTTAGCAGTGGACCAGCTGTAGCTGTGGCAGTTGCTCCTGTTCAAACAGTAACTGCATCTAATCCTTCTTCTGCATTAGTTGCAAATAAAGTTAATGCTATTACATCTATTAATGAGGGTGACAAAACTTTAGAAATGACTTCAATCAGAAAAGCAATTGCAACAGCAATGAAAAGAAGCTGAAGTCAAGCTGCATATACTAATTTGTCAGTTGAAATTGATGTTACTGAAGTTTGAGATCAAAGAAATAAGATTAAAGATTACATTTTAGAAACTGAAAATGTAAAGCTTAATTTATTACCATTCATCATTAAAGCTATTGCAAAAACATTAAAACAATTTCCAATGTTTAATGCAATAAATGATGATATTAACAATACTTTAATTTTAAGAAATGAAGTTAATATTGGAATTGCTGTTGACACAAAAGATGGTTTAATTGTTCCAAATATTAAAAATGCTGATACTTTATCAATTTTAGAAATTGCTAAACAGGTTTCTGAAATTGCTACTAAAGCTAGAACTAAAAAAATTACTATGGCAGATTTGTCTAAAGGAACATTCTCAGTTACAAATTATGGTTCTTTAGGTGTTGAATTTGGAGTTCCAGTAATTAATTATCCAGAAGTTGCAATTGCTGGTTTAGGTGCTGCAACTAGTAAAGTTAAAAAAGTTGGAATCCAAATGGTTGAAAGAAAAGTTATGATTTTAACTATTGCTGCTGATCACAGATGAGTTGATGGTGGTGACATTGCAAGATTTGCTAACCAAGTAAAACAATATCTTGAAAATATTGCTTTCTTATTTGTTTAATATTGTATTAATTAAGGATAAGAAAACATTATGAAAAAATATGATCTTGTAGTTATTGGTAGTGGACCTGGTGGATATATTGCTGCTGAACAAGCTGCTAAAAGTGGTTTAAAAACACTTTGTATTGAATCAAGTGAATTTGGTGGAGTTTGTTTAAATAAAGGTTGTATTCCAACAAAGGCATTATTGAATTCTGCTAAAATTCATCAATATGTTTTAAAAGCAGCAGATTTTGGTATTGAAGGAATTAATTCTAATTCAATTACTTTGGACTGATCAAAAATCATTGCTAGAAAAAATGATGTAGTTAAAAAATTACAAATGGGAGTTCAAGGTTTACTAAAAACAGCAAAAGCTGAAACAATTAAAGGAACTGCTAAAATTGTTGATGCAAACACTGTAAGTGTTAATGAGGAATTAATTAATTTTGATAATTTAATTATTGCAACTGGTAGTTCACCAAGAAAATTTAATCTTCCTGGTTTTGATATTGGTTATAGTGAAGGTAAAATTCTTACAAGTGATGAAGTTTTAAACTTACCAAATATTCCCAAAAAATTCACTGTAATTGGTGGTGGTGTAATTGGTGTTGAATTTGCGATTTTATTTGCTGAACTTGGAAGTCAAGTAACTATTTTACAAGGAGTTGACAGAATCCTTGAAGTATTAGATAAAGATGTATCAAGTGAAGTTTCAAAATTATTAGTTAACAAAGGTATTAAAATCATTACTGATGTACAAATTAAAAAATATGAAAATGGCAAAGTTTATTATGATTTAAACAACCAAGAATTTACTGAAGAATTTGAATATTGTTTAGTTTCAGTTGGAAGATCTCCAAGTACTGATATTGTTAAACCTTTAGGAATAGAATTAGCAAGAAATGGTTCAATCATTACAAATGATTATATGCAAACTTCAATTAAGCACATTTATGCAATTGGAGATTGTACAAGTAAAGTAATGTTGGCTCATTCTGCATACAAAAATGCAGTTGTTGCTGTGAATAACATTTTAAACAAACCAACTAAAATGGACATTTTAAAAGTACCTGGATGTATTTATACTCATCCACAAGTTGCAACAGTTGGTTATACTGAAGAACAACTTAAAGATTTAAACATTCCTTATTTTGCAGCTAAATACCAATTTTCTCATTTAGGAAAAGCATTAGCTGATGGAACTACTTTTGGTTTTATTAAGTTATTAGTAAGTAAAGATTGTGGTGAAATTTTAGGGTGTCATATAGTAGGAGAAGAAAGTTCAGATTATATTTCTGAAATTGCACTAGCAATGGAAACTGAAGCTACTGTTTACACAATTTCACAAACTATTCATCCACACCCTACTTATTCTGAAATCATTTGAGAAGTTGCAAGAAAAATTGTTTTAGAAAATTTTAAGGATAAAGTTTGAGAATAATTTTATTTTTATAAACAAACCAAAAAAATACGAAAATTTGTTTTTCGTATTTTTTTTTTTTTTTTTACTCTACTAGAAAAAAAATCATTCAAATATAGCATTAATGGAATGGATGTTATAAAATTATAATATTAAGTGTTTTTAACAGTTTATGAAAATATATATAAGTAAAATAAGTAAAAAAAATGATAAAGAATTGTATTTCTACAAATACACTTCTTCAAAAAAAATAAATTCTTTAGCAATTTGAGCGGAGTTATTAGAACCAAGATTTATTTTAAATAAGCCTAGTTTCTTAAGAGCTTGAAGATATTTTACAGGTTCTGAATCTGAAATAGTTGTAGATAATGTTTTTCAAATTGAAGTTTTTGAAGAATGTTTAACTTTTTTCAATTCATCAAGATTTGAACATTTTTTAGAAAAAATTTGAGGTGGTTATTCATTTGTAGTTTTTTGTAGATAACCTTTATTTATAAAAAACTAATAATATAAAAGTAAGATAACTATTGTATCTTACTTTTGTTGTATAAGGAAAAATTAATTAGTCATGATTAAGAGTATTAAAGTCAAGAATTTTGCGTGTTTTTTAGATGAACAAGAAATTACTTTTTTTAATTTTTATGATAATGCAAAAAATGTTAATTATCTTTTTGGTCTTCCAGGATCTGGAAAATCTTCTTTATTTGAATTGATAAAATTATCAATCTTTTATATGAAAAATTGAATTAAATTTTCTAATGATGAATCTTTTTATTCAATAAATAAAGATTTATGTTTGAAAAAAATTTTTAATGCTAATGTTGACTCAATTGAAGACCATTTTAATAATTTTATAACTGTTGAAATAATTTTTGAAAATAAAATTTTTGAATATAAATATGAGTTAAGTTTTAATGATTTAACTTGCAATTATGAAAATTTTTATTATCGTAATGCTACTAATCAAAATGATTGAAAAACTATTTTTACAAAAAAATTAATTTCATGTGATTATATTAACAACGAAATCACAAGTATTTTTGAAACTACAATTGAACAAGGAGAATTGCAACTTGATTTTGGTTTAACCTTAAAAAAAGATGATTTAAATAATTCAATTTTTTCATACATAGTTTCATTTGATAAAAGTAAATCAATTAAAAAAATAAATGAAATTTTAGATAATATTATTTTTTTTAGTGAAAAAGATTTTTCTAATTTAAATAATTTTCATTTTCCTTATGATGACTTTATTGCTAATAAAGAAAAAATTTTACAAATTCTTAATTCTTTAAATTTTAATTTTTCTGATATTACTG
>CAMWUV010000033.1 GCA_947177535.1 uncultured Mycoplasma sp. | reverse complement strand
TTGTTAAACAAGTTTTAATAAAATTTTGACTACCACTTAAAGTATTTTCTTTGGTTAATTCACTGTGGTTAACAAAACCTATTCTTTTTATTTTTTCTAGATCATCACCAAAATTTGTTCCAATTACCTCTTTAACAATTTCAGTGTTTCTATTAATCTTTTGATTAAGAGTTGCATCATTAGTTTGATAATGTGTCTTTATAATAAACATTCCAGAATTATTTAAAAGTTCTAAAGATTTGTTAATTAACTGTTTCAAACTATCTTTAAATGTTGTTTCACTTAGCTTATTAATGTCATCAGTGTCAATGTTATATATTACTGTTTGAATTTTATTTTCTTTAGTAAGTGCATCAAAGTTTTTAAAAACATCTTCAATTGTGCTATCTTTATTAGTGAAATCAAAAATTAATCTTTTTCCATAAATATAATTTGCATAAGTTGCACTAGAAACTTTATAAGGACCATATCCATTGTATCTTACATAGTCTTCAAACAATTCAATTTGGTTGCGATAACCATCACTTTCATATAGATTATAAGAATCATATGCAACATCATTGCCACCAAAAAAAGCAAAATTGTTTAAAATAACATTTGCTTTTTGCATGTTTTGATCTATAGTTTCACCTAAATTATTTTTTATTTCTTCAAACTTTTCTGTATTTATAATTTCATTTTTTACTTGAGAATTAGCACAGCCTGATAGTGAAAAACAAAATGCTACAGACATAAAAGGTAATAATAAAATTTTTTTGTTAAATTTCATTTTTGTCTCCTTTGTTTTAATATTTCATGGTTTTTACAAAAATAAATTTATTTTTTAATAAGTTTACAACGTTTTTATTTGGTTAAATTTAAATTTATATTAAAATAGAAATACTTAATTATTAAAAAATATTACAATACGGAGATTAGAATGGCAGTTGTTAAAAAACCAGATGCTAAAGCAAAAAAAGAAGTACAACAAAAAGGAAGAAACATTTATTATTTATCAGCCAGAAAAGATAAAGATGGAAAAAAAGATTGCTGAGAAATAAAAATGGAAAATTGTAAAAAAGTATCTGCATTAGCTGATACTAAAGAAGAAGCAATAAAAAAAGCTAAAGAATTAGCAGGGAAAAAATCTGCAACAATCATTATTAGAAAAATTGATGGAAGTATTCAAGAAACAATAAAATATGGTGAATAAAAAAATATAGAAAAAGTGGTTAATGAAAAACTTTTTCTATATTTTTTTATATTTTACCTTTATTTTTTACCTATCTATAAATGAGTGACTAAAATAAAAAGTTGCTCAAAAAAATGAATTAAGAGGTCAATTAGTAATTTAATTATTAAAAAGTTTTATTTAAATGCAATCTTTAAAATATAATTTATCTAAAATATATAAAAAAGTAAATATTATTTTGAGGACGCTATGAATTATAAAGAAATTATCATTAATGAACTTTGAAAGTCAAATCTAACTTTAGGAATTGCAGAATCTGTAACTGGAGGTATGCTAGCATCAACATTTGTTGATGTTTCAGGATCTTCAAAAGTTTTTAAAGGAGGGATTGTAGCTTATAGTGATTTCTCTAAAAGCAAACTTTTAGGATTAAGCACAGATGTTTTAGAAAAATATACTGCTTACTCTGCAAATGTTGCTAGAGAAATGGCAAAGGGAATTAGAAACAGATTAAACACTGATATATCAATTTCTGTAACTGGTTTTGCTGGTCCTTTTAATAACCATATTCCAGAAAATGACAAAAAATGTATTGTTTATTTCTGCATTATTATTATTGATAAAGTTTATGATTTTGAAATGTCAATAGCTGATGAAGGAAGAACAAACAATCGAATTACAATTGTTTCAAAAATTATTGAAGAATTATTTAAATTAGTTTATAAACCAACTGGTATTAATGAATAATAATTCAAACTTTTTAAATATCAAATTACAAAGACTTCTTAATTTCTAAAATAGTTAAGAGGTATTTTATTATTTATGGAAAATAATTATGTTAATCAAAAAGCCCTAGAAATGGCAATCAAAGAAATAGAAAAAAGATTCGGAAAAGAAACATTTTCACAAAATGAGAATTTTTCAAAATTAGATGTAATCAAAACAGGTAGTTTATTATTAGACAATGCAATTGGTGTTGGTGGTTTCCCAAAAGGAAGAATTGTTGAAATTTATGGAAATGAATCTTCTGGAAAAACTACAATTGCTTTACAAGCAGTTAAAGAATGTATAAAAGAAAATGGAAATGTTGCATATATTGACGCTGAAAACTCACTAGATGCAAATTATTTAAAATCTTTAAATATTGACCCCAATAAAGTTTTAATAGCAAATCCAGAATATGGTGAGCAAGCATTTGCCATAATTGATGCACTTGTTAAAACAAATATGGTTGATTTAATTATTGTAGATTCAGTTGCTGCATTAGTTCCAAAATCTGATATGGAAGCATCAATGGAAGATCAGTCAATGGGAACTCATGCTAGACTTATGTCCAGAGGTTTAAAAATTATTCAATCTTCAATTGCTAAATCAAACACATGTGTTGTTTTTATAAATCAAGTTCGTGAAAAAATTGGAATTATGTTTGGAAACAATGAAATAACAACAGGTGGAAGAGCTTTAAAATTTTTTAGTAGTTTAAGACTTGATGTAAGAAGAAGTGAACTTTTAAAATCTGGTAATGATATTATTGGAATAAAATCCAAAATTACAATAACAAAAAATAAAGTAGCTGTTCCTTTTAAAACTTGTTTTGTTGATATTTTTTTCAATAAAGGATTTAATCCAATTAAAGAAATAATTGATTTTGCAATTGAATACGAAATAGTTAAAAAATCAGGTTCTTGATATTATTTTGAAGAAAAAAAACTTACTCAGGGTAGAAATAATTTAGACGTCTATTTAAGTGAAAATCAAGATTTATACATAAAGATTAAAGACTTGGTTTTAAACAAGATTGAATTATAAAAATTTTTTTAGTAGAAAAAATTATAAAAAATTTTACTATATATAATATTTTTGGTATTTTGGTATTTGTATAGTAAAATTTTAACACTTATATTTTAGTAAGTAATTTTAAAATGCAGGATTTTTATCAATGAAAATAAAATTTAATTTAAATAAAATAAAAATTTTATTTAAAAAATCAAAATTTCAAAATAACCTTAAAAAAAGTGTAAAAAAGCATAAAACATTATTACTGATATCTGGTGTGTTAGCTGGTTTGTTGGTATTTTCTTTATCTATTTATTTTTCACAAACATTAGGTTTTTACCAAATGAACTCAGTTCAAAAACAATCAAATAATAATGTTAATACATTATATAGTCATGACTCTTACATAACAAAAAGATACAAAAGAACAATTCCTAAAACATATACAGGAAGTTTTAAGTATAATGGTCCAAATCCTGCAAACACTTCAGAGAATATTGAAAAAACATTTACTTTTAAAAGTGGAGTTGAATATCCTTCTTTTGATTATCCAGTAGATAATTTAGATATTTTAAAAGAATTTTATGATGAAAATTATGCTCTTATTAGCAATAATTTTATAGATGAAGCTTTAAAAAATAATAATTTAAAAAAACATCCAGCAATGGATTATCAATATGGTTATGAAAATCGATTGCCTAATGATACTTTAGCTGTTGAAAAATATTTTAATATTGATTTAACCCAACCAGGATATATAACAACAGGGTTATATTTAGGCTCTGGAGAAATTATTAATCTAAATTTTCCAAATTTAACAGATGATGAAGTTAAAAATTTAGGTTTAAGTTTATCATTAGGTGATTCAGATAATCGAAGTCCTTCAAGAGATGATAAATTAAAAAGATCTACAAAAAGACTAGCATTTTTAAACAAGGTAGTTCCAATTGACAAAAATAATTTTAGATATGGAACTCCATTTGGAGGAATTGTTCATATAGTAACTAGTAAAAGTCCTACAATAAACAATATGAGAAATGTTGCAATGATAGCAAATGGAGCAGTTGAAGCATTGCACTATATTAATGGATACACAACAAAAAACGAATGATTAAGACTTGTGAATGAAGCAAAAGCACCAGTTTTTGATATTTCAGCAGATCACATAAAATTTATTGGTCCCAAAGCTTATTTAGAAATGTTTGAAGAAAACAATGATCCAACCGACACAAAATGATATCCATATAAAGCTATGGATTTATTTGATAAAATGGCCTTAGATTCTTTGTATACAGTAAATTACAATACTAATTGAAAACAACCTTATCGCCATTCTTTTTCAAATTATGTTGCAGCAGGTGCAGCAGTAAGTTTTGTTGGAGCTTCAGTAATTACAGAACCTTGGTCTTGAACAAAAAATTTTTTAAATTATGATTCAGTAGTTCAAAATGGATCATGGGGTATAATGCATGAAAATAATCATCAAAACCAAAACTCTGTTTGAGGATATGGTGGTAGTACTGAAGTAACAAACAATGTATTAACAATTGCTTCATACATTAAATTTACTAATGTATTAAATGATAGAGAAATTTTTAGTAGTGGTCAAAGAACTGATCATAATGGAAAACTAAATGGTTTTGTTGCACAAACTCAAATTAATAAAGTTAATCTTCCTACTACCGAAAGACAAGGGATAGATTACGATTATACGCCTATAATGTCACATTTTGGAACATCAAAATTTCAAGATGTTATTAGAAGTTATTCAATTAACAATGCAAAAAACTATTGAGGTGAAAATATTAATATTCCTAATGGAATTAACAGTGCAACTTACCCTGGAAAAAGAAACGCTAGATTTGTTTATCGTATTTCTGAAATTACTGGATACAACTGATCAGAATTTGCATATAACACTAACTTGATACTAAAAAATGATAAGGATGTAATTGATAATGAATATAATTCAAGAAATTATCCTGTTGAAAAGTTTTTACCAGTTTCTAGTTTTTATGCATCAGAAATCAATTATGATAATCAACCAAATTTTCAATACATTCAAAGACCTTTTTTAATTAAAAAAGATTCTAATGGTACTTTTGAAAATGGTTACAATTTTGAACTAAAAGATAAAACAATTACTAGTTTAAAAAGAAACATGTCTAGTAATTATAGTTTAAGTGATATTAAAATTACATCACAGCCTAAATATGGTAGTTTAAAAGAAACTTCAAATTTTTCAGGAGTTTGAAACTACACTCCCAAAGATATTAATGATTTAAATAAAACTGATTCATTCACCTATCAAGTTGAAATATCTGATAGTGAAACAAAAAAAATTACTAAAGTTGCATTTAAAGTTAACATTCAATTGGAAGGCAATACAATAGAATTTCAAGTTCCTTCTAATTATGACTATCAACAATATTATTTATCATCACAAATAAGTTGAAAAAATGATAACAATAATCAAATCAACTATGAAACTGGTGATCAAATTAATGACAGCATTATTGAAAAACTAAAAGATCCAGTAAAAACATCAGAAAATGGAAACAGTGATTATTGAGCAATAAAAACAGAGAAACATGATGATCAATACTATTCTTCTTTTAAAATTTCTTTTAAAGAAGAAATAGAAGTAAATTACTTAGAGCTTAGACCATATTGGAGTTATCAACAATGCCCAGATGGAATCATCATTGAAGATGATAAAGGTAATGAACTATACAATGATAATTTTATTAAATCAGATTATGCATCTTTTATTTTTCCACAAACTAAAACTAAATCACTTACTATAAAATTAACAACTTTTGATTTAGTTGCAAGTGATGTTACTGATTCATCTGGAGTAACTATTTTTAATGAACAACCAGTTTCAAAAAATATTAGATTGTATTTTTTTGATGTTGGTTTAATTGCACAACCAACGCAAATATTAACACCAAATTCTAGCTGAATATATCAAAAAGGTGATTGAAGAGAAGGAAATAAAGATGGAAAAGTTAATGGTTCTTCATTATATACAATTTTTCCAGAAGCTAAATTACAATTTGGATTTAACGGAAAAGCATTTTCAATAGTTGGAACAAAAGATAAAAATTATGGAACTTTTGATGTTTATGTTGATGGAAAATATTTACAGTCAGTTAGTACACATTCAAATTCAAGACAATCAAATGAACCATTATATATCAAAACAGATTTAAATGAAGGAGATCATTTTGTGACAATATTAACTAAAAGTTCGCTTCCAATTGAAATACAATACCTTGCTTTAACAGGTGAAGCAAAACCAATTGAGGTTAATGACTGATATTATTTTTTAACTATTGGTTTACCTTTTATTATTATTTTAGTAATTGTTCTTGTGATAATTAGTACTTTATATTATTTAAAATTAAAAAATAAAAAAATAACTATTTTTGAAAAATTTCAAAAAAAATTTATAAAGAAAAATAAAGAATCAACAGAAATTAAACAGAACCATTTAGCAACTTTAGAATCAACTCAAGAAGATGTTAAAAATTCAAATAAAAAAACTACAAATTCAAAAAAACATTCATCAAAAAATAAAAAAAATAAATCTATAGGTAAAAAATCATAATGAAAAAATCTTCTGATAAAAAAATAG
>CAMWUV010000032.1 GCA_947177535.1 uncultured Mycoplasma sp. | reverse complement strand
CCTTTTGGCGTAAACTTAGCGGCGTTGCCAACAATATTCATTAATATTTGTTTTTGTGTCTGTATTTTTTAATTTCTTTTTTATTTACAAATTATTTATTATTAATTCATCAAATTTTATTGATATTTTAATGATTTCTAAATCAATTGATAAAAAGAAAATATTTTTAATAAGAATCTTTTATATTTTTATTTCTTTATTAATTTCTAGTTTTATTCAATCAATAATTTCTGTCATTATTATTGCATTGTCTTCATGAAGTGCAATTACTTTAAATGTTTGATTGATGACCTTTTTTGGACAAATCATTATAGGTTCATTTTTTATTAGTATTTTTCTTTTTATTGGAATAAAACTAAGTCCAGTTTTATTTGTTTCATTAAATTCTTGTATAACTTTATTATTTTTAGTTACATCAATATTAGGTAATGCATTATTGATGAATCCAATTCAAAATAATTCATTAACTTATGATGTTAAAAATAATTACAACTACCAAGCAATAAGTAATATAGATAATTTAAGTGATAAAAGAATTGGGATAACAAGAAATTGATCAAGTAATATTAATACTTATTCAGATTTAGAAAACTCTATTAATTTTTCATACAATACTATCCAAGCTATGCCAGGACTATGGGTTATGTCACCGATGCAATTAATTTTTGCAAATAATAATGTTTATGGCAACGATTATAATTTTTTAATGAATCATTCACCAAATAATTATCAGTTTTCAATGAATAAATTAATTTTAGTAGATGAACAAAAAAATACAGATTATTTTAAAACTGATAACAAATATACAACCTATAGAATTGGTGATACCAACCTTTTTGAATTAAAAAATTATGAATTAGAAACTAAAATTTCTCAAGTTGTAAAAGATGTTTATAATAACTTTTCAATTCAAAATAAAGATATTAGTGTTTTATCACTATTAAATGAAGAGTTAAATAACAATGATTTGTGAAATGTATCATCAACAATTAATGAACATAAATCTTTATTATTTGCATTGTTGGGATTAGATGTTAAATATAACTCACTATATTACTTGTTTAGAGATTTTGATTATTTTTATAAAAATAGTCCATATATATTTGATTCAATTGCAACATCTACAAATAAAGAATTTTCTGAAATAACTAAGATTTTGTGAACCTCCACAAAAACAAAAAATAATTTATACAATTTAGAATATTTTGGTAAGAAAGAAGAAATAGAAGAAATCTATCCAAGTTTATTAGTAGAAAATGAATTAGAAAAACCAAATATTATTGATATTGATTTTTTTAAAAATTATTTAATTAAGTTTGATAATCAAAATAGTTGCAAAGTATTAAATAAAGAAGGTATTTACATAAATTTTAATATTAAAAATATAAGTGACACAATATCAAATCAAAATGATTGAATCAGTTTTGTGGATGAAAATTCTTTAAATTTAAACTCATTAAAAAATTTATATGCAGAAATTAGAGACAATACAAGTTCTTTATATGATGTATCATTTAATAAAAATTATGAAGAAACAAATAAATTTTATTCTATATTTAAAGTTAAACAAGTTTCTTGATTTGATATGAGTTGATTAATAACTGTTTTGTTTATACTGATACCAAGTATTTTAATACCTATTACTGGTAGATGCTTTATTAAAAAGAATATTAAGTAAATTAGAATAAAGGAGTAATGAAAATGAAAAATTTGAGTAAAAAAGTAAAAATGATTTTAACTGCAAGTTTAGCTTCAGTTATAGGTGTAACTTCAATAATAACACCAATTGCTATTAATTATTCATCACAAAATTTTATTAATAATCAGAATTCTCAATATTCTTTTAATGGTCAAAACTATGATAGTTTAGATGATGTAATGAAATATGTAGATGACAACACTTCACAAAAAGAAGTATTAACATCAACATCACATATGTGATCAATGAATACTAATGGGAAAAATAATTTTTATTATTCTGCTGATCAAGTTACACAAGAAGCTTTTAAAAATATTAATGTATATGATGGATACACATCCATGAAATATAGTGATATTGTAAATTCTAAAGGTAGTTTAAATGAAGTTAGTAAAAAAACAATTGCTAAAATGGACTTACAACCAGTTGGTAGTAGTGGACCAGCAGATACTATAAAAGTTTATCAAGGTAAAAATGACTCTATTTTTACTGATGAAGATCAAGCTAAAAAAACATTTTACTCAATTCATGAAGGATATAATTTTGATGGTATTTATTTTAGAAATAAAACTGATTTAAGACAATATTTAGATCAAGCAAATCAAACTAGCAATAAATCATCTGAATACTTTACTATAAAAAATCCTATTGACACTAGTGATGTTTCATTACCAATTAGTACAGCATCAATAAGTCAATTAGATTTTAATGACAATAAATATTTAGAAAATGAAGATTACATAAAAATAAGAAATTTTGTTCAAAATAGTGCAACTTCTTATGTGAGTGTAAAAAATAATAGTAATAATTACAAATATTTTGACATAAATGATAATAATATATTATCTGAAATTATTCCTTATATAAGTGCTGATGATATTGGTTATACAAAAGTTGAATCATCAAACAATAGAGCTACTTACATAGTTGATGTTAGTAAAGAAGATGATCATGGTATAAGTGGTCCCTATTTTTATTCAGGTGGTGGTAACATTTTATCTTCAAATGATAAAGACCAATGAAGTAAATTTGAAACTGTTGATGATTCAACAAATGCTTCCCCAATAAATGAGGTTGTTTCAGGATTTACTGATATTTTATTAAATGAATCTTCTAATGTACCTGAAGAATCTTCATATTATTCAGATTCTGATAAAATGCTTTTCTATTTTTATGAAATTGGAGATTTATCGAATCCACTATCTGGAGTTTCACTAAATAAACAATGACATGATTTAATTACATTAGTTAATGACAAGTATTTCAATCTTTATAAAAGAATTATAGAAACATATGATGCTATAAAACAAACTAAAAAATTTAATGGGTTTTATAAATTACCAATTATATTTACTTTATTAGTACAAGGTCTGATAAGAGAACTTGCAAGTAATGATGAAATTATGATGGTAAGAAACTTTTTTAACAACCTTTGTTTAAAAATGGATAAAACACTAAGTTATTTTAATAACATTACTTTAAATTATGGTTTTGATATTTTAAAAAATTTACTTACAGATAAAGACAAATTTAGTTTTGTTAATTTTTTCAAATTTAATAATCCAAATTATGATTTAAGTTCTGATATTAATGCTTTTTTAAGCAATATGATTCAGTATTATCCAAATCTAATTTTATTTATAGTAATAGCAAATGTGGCTATTGGAAATAGCACAATTGGAATTGATGTTATAGATCCTTTTATTAATGATATGAAAAAAAATATTAAGTTATTTGGATTAACAATTGATGACAGTGTTTGAAATAATAAAGCATTACCTATTATTTGTAATTTATTTAGCACATGTAGTGCTGATTATATTTATGAATTACTAAAACCATATAACTCTAATCTTGAAACTATTGATATTGCAGACTCACTTTTAGGAGTGTTGAAGTCTAGTGCAATAAATTTTTATTTATCATCTGACATACTAATTGACTTGATAAAAAAAGATTATAGTCAAGTTCTTCATCCAAGAGATGATTTTGATGGTTTTTTTATAGAATTTTCAAATACAAGATTTTATGATTATTTAATGAATTTATCAAATATTACTCTTAAAGAAGTTTGAAAATCTTATGTTTTTGATAAAATGATTACTAACAATTTAGATATAAAAACTATTCCTGGTTATACTGATTACAGTTTAGATTTTTTAACTAATTTAGAAAATTATTTAAAAAATAATAATAAATCATATGATAGAGATTTTTTAAACTTTACAAATATGTTTTATAAAAATTATGCAATGAAAAATACTGCCATTGTTCAATCATCATATAAACAAATTAATTTAAACAATAGTCAATCAAGTGATAACTATGAATTAGCCAAAGAGTCTTTAGAAAAAATTAGAGATTTGTTGGGTATAGTTTCTGATGTTTTGGATTGAGTTGTTGATTTGAAGGATTCACTTGGACAATTAGTAAAATTAGTTGCTTTTGTAAAAATAGATTTTAAAAGTATTAGTGCTATTATATTGTCTGTTAAGGATGCATCAAATGTATTAAGTAAAGTAACTCGTATAATGAGTTATGTAGGTATAGCTTTTTCTGTAGCATCTTTTCTTCTAGATTTGTTTCTTCCAGAAACAAAAAATTATTCATATCAATTTAAGACAAATGATGGTACTACATTTACTTGAAATGGTGGTCAAAAAACAACTACTTTTATGGGTCTTGGAACAATTAGTGAAACAACTATTGATAGTATGAAATTTATTTCACCAATTCTTATACAAGATGCATATAATGAAAGTTTTATTTATTCAAACGGAAAAAAATATATAGATACAACAAGTTTGATTAGAGATACAGCTGAAGAATTTATAGAAAATGAATCATTTAATTCTATTAATGAAAACATTAAAAAAGTATACTCTTTAAATAAATTACAAAATAATAGAAATCAAAGTGATTATGTAGCAGACTCAATTGATGAATTAACTGTAAAAATAATAAATAGTTTAAAAACATCAATTAAAAATAATAACTTAAGTGATAACTATTATTACAATAGTTACACATATAAATATGCCAATGGTTATTCATCTGATCTAGATGCAATTATTAGAGAAAATGTTGATGCTATTTTAAGCGATATTCAACCAGTAAAAATTGCAATGCTTCCAAATATTGATAAGCAAACAAAAACTCCTATTTTTGATGAATTAGGTTATGTAGAATCAAAAAATGATGGATCTACAAATAATTTTGTTCTTCCAGGAAAAGTTTGAAATTCATTAGAAAATGAAGCTGTAATTAATTCATCATACTTAGATTACAACTACATTGTAGTTAATCCAAATGTTTTAGTAGATGTTTCAAAAAATAGTGAAAATGTGTCTACTATGACTGGTATTGAAGCAGAAAATTTAGTAAATCAAAAAGCACTTAACAGTTTCAATGTAGCTTCTAAAATTATTACAAAACAAGATTTTATTAATGCTACTAATTTTTCAAAATTAACAAATACTTATGATAAATATCAAATTTATGAAGTTAATGATTCACTAAATGGAACTTTATATTTCTTAAATCAAGAAGATGCTGTGAATTATTATTTTAAATCTAATAATATGAAATTACATGAATTAACACCTATTAAGTATGTTTATGTTTTTGATAACAAAGAATTTGAATCAAAAAATGAATTATATGCTTATGTAAAAGAAAGAATTGTTGAGGTAAAATAATATGAAAAAATTTAATAAGAAAAAATTATTTACTATCCTTGGATTGTTAACTTTAGGAATAAGTTCAATTTCTATAACTGTTCCACTTGTTGTTAATCGTAATGAATTAACTAAGAATTTAGATAATAATTCTGAGTTAAATTACAATGCTAGTGAAAACAGTTTATATAATGGTGCTATTGAATTTGATGGAAAAGCATATAAGTCAGTAGATGAAGCTGCATATAGCTATTTAAGTAACAATCCTGTTACTCAAAAAAAATATATTGGAGATTTAAGTTCAGCATATGCAAATAGGGATTTGCATACAATTGATTTAAATGCAGGATTAATTAGAGAGTATGATTCTTCTAAAATTTTTAAAGCATATAATGATGAATCATCAGCAAATGGATTTACTGATTCATATGAAGATGCATTAAAAAGTAATTTACCAATTTACCAAAGAATTCAAAGATATGATGATTATTCAGGAAATAGTTTAAATAATCTTCCTACTGATTTTTCAGTTGCACAAGATAATTTAAAAAGAAATTTAGCTACACCTCATTCTTTACCTTATTATGAAATTACAAAGTTGAATGGTGAAAAAACAAAAATTAATCCATTAAATGAAAAAGATATAAATCGTTTAAAAAGCATAGCATTAGAAAATGCTATAAGCAGTGCTAATGATTTTAAAATTGAAGATTATTATTCAAGTAATGGAACTATATACCATAATAGTAGTAACTTTGATAACCTTGATGTTCAAATAACAGATACTTTAAAAAATGATGTGATAGATTTTTTAATGCAAATAAAAATAAGTCCATCAGTTAGTACTCATACTGATACTGGTGAAGGAAAGAGTGGATTAGAAGAATTTAATGATCACATTTCATTTAATAATAATTACTCTTTTTACATTAACGATGTAAAAAAAGATAAAGTTTTAGATAGTAATGGAAAATATATAAATAAAATAATTGGTGAAAGTAAAAATCTTTTTAAAAAAAATAATGATAATAGTATAAGTGTTTCAGATGATGCAAAAAAAATAAATACTGTTTATAAAGGTTTTTCTACTCGAGATGAACTAGATAAGAATTTCAATTTTGAAATTGATAACAATAATACACAAACTTTATACACTTGACATGCAGGACCAGATTTAACATTAAAAAATAATAATGAAAGTGACTTTTATAATGCTTTAAAAACTTTTTTTAGCAGTAACAATAGTATTTTAAAACTTGAATTAAAAATTGATACAGGTATAAGTTTTTGAAAAGAATTTGTATCAGGGATTGATCAAGATTATACATATTATAAAATTTTGGAAGAACCAAAAAATACACAAAGTAATTGATGAATGATTTCAAAAGGAAAAAATTCTGTATCTAAAAACGGAACAGATTTTGCTGATTGAAAAATATATGATACATACTCTAGACAAATGTATTTCAAGTTTCAAAATATTTTATATTTAGAACAATCTGCTAATAATATTAAAGAAATAAATTCAAGTCAAGATTTGTATAATT
>CAMWUV010000031.1 GCA_947177535.1 uncultured Mycoplasma sp. | reverse complement strand
AACCTATATTTTGCAAAAGTCAAATTTTAAAAGCAACTTTTTTTAAAAATATAAATAATATGGTAATCATTGAGCGTAAAAAATGAAAATCACTAAGATTTCCATTTTTTTTACTAAATTTTAACTATATTATCTATTCTTTTGAGAAAGTTGAAGTTGTTGTTGTTTCAATCTTTTTTCTCTTTCTTGTTCTTCTTTCAATCTAGTAGATAGTCTTTTAGCAATTGCTTTCATATTTTTTCTTTGTTGAATTTGACCAATTAAAAGTACTGGAACTAATAAAACAACTAATGGAACAATAATAGCAGCAACTACAATTCCTCAATTTGTACCTTTAGATGTATCTTTAACAGTTAAAAAACCTGTATAAGTTCTTGAATTAGAAGCTAATTCAGTACCAGCAGCATCTTTAACAATAATATTAACTGTAAGAGTTCCGCCAAAGTCATCATAACTTAAATCAATTGTAGTAATGTAATTTGGTGAAGAATCAGAAATTGTAAATAACTGTAACAAGTCAGAATTTTCAATAGAAATTTTTGAAGGATTTAATTCTCTTAATCCATTTAAAACTGCATTATTACCAGATGCATCATCAACATTGAATGTAATTACAGGTTGTAAAGATGCACTTGTTCCTAAACCAGATAATGTATTAGTGTAAACTGTTGATATACCATTTTCTACAATTACAGCAGTAATAATTAAGTTACCGCTTTTATCATCAGGTTGAACTGTAAGAGCTGATATCATTGAAGGATTTGCATCCAATTTTGCTCTTAAATCATCTGAAATGTAAGCAAAATATAATAATTTTTCAAAATTAATTCTTTCTGTTTGGTTACCAGCATTAGCTGTTGCAGTATTTGTAGCAGCATCAATTATTGCACTTGGTAATTTTTGCTTTAATGTTTCATCATCATTAGTTTTTCAAAGTAACATATTTGAACTTTGACTACTTGTTGCAAACCCACCAATATTAGTAGAAAATGTTTTTAAAGGAGTAATTGTTCCATTATCAGAATAATTTTTTAAAGTAATAGATACTTTTAAAGTACCAGTTAAATTAGATGGAGTTAAATTAATAACTGCTAAATCATTTAAAAGTCAATTTTCAAAATTTTGAGAAAGTAACCCACCAGTAACTAAATCATTGATAGTAATAGAAGAAGGAGATTTTGTATTGTTTGCTGAATAAGTTCCAAAACTAAAATTAGAAGTAAATTTAGATGCATCATTAACATCAATGTTTGATGAACCATTATTATCGGTTTTAAATGAGTTATATGACATCACAATTTCAGTATCAACTCCAGGAATTTCTACCCCATTGACTGGGGATAAAGAAATCATTAAAAACCCTTGTTTATCATAATAACTTGTATTTATATCTAATTTACCATTAGCTATTAAGTTTGCATAATAATCTGAATAAACAGCGAAATTATCTAACATTGCTAGTTGATCAACATAAGATGATGACTGTAAAGAATTAGCAATATCAGAAGCTTTAAAATCACTTAATGTAATAGTTTCACTTATTTGATTAACTGATTTTCAAGTAAAATAAACACTCTGAGAAGCAGATGGATCTTTTAAGAAAATATTTGGTGTTGTAAAATTAACTGTATAGTTTTCATCTGGACCAATTTTTGGAAAATTTATTGAAACAAAAGCAGATCCGTTTGCATCATCTGGAATAATAGTAATATTTGCATCACTATCACTTGTAGGTAAAACAATTAAATTACTAGAAATATTACTTGATAGTGCAAATGCAGGACCAAGCACTAAAAAATCATTATAATAATTTTCTTTACTTACTTCTGAAGGCAACATTGTTGAATATTTACTAATTAAATTATTCATTTTTTCATCATTGTTTGATGATTTTGCAAAATTTTCATCAACAGGAATAACACTAGCATTTGAAACATAATTCACTGAATCTGTAAATCCAAATGGATTATATTTAAAAAATGGTTCAGTATTTGTTCCAAAAGTAAATACTCAGTTTGCACCAGGAGTAACAATGTTTCCAACATCTCATATATATGGAACTGAAACATTTATTGTTAGTGATCCTGTAATATCATTACCAGAAGCAGTAACAACTGGACTTACTATATTTTCCATTTTTAAAAATGAATTAATAAAATTTGTATTATCTTCACTATCTGCATCAGTACCATTTATTAATGATGCAATTTTTGAAGGATACATTTCTAATACATATTCTGGAATAGTTAAACCAGTTATTGATTTATATAAATCATAATTTGCATAACTTGTAGAACCTTTATAGTTATTATTAATTTTTGCTTCTCCATAGTAGAAAGTATAAGTATAAGAACCAATAATAACATTTTTACTATCTGAGTAATCTAGATTACCACCTGCACTTATTTTTCTTAAATTTTGTGTAAAAACCAATGTTAAACTATTTGATTTATTAGGTTCAAGTTTTTGAGTAGGATTACTACCAAAATAGTAATTATTATCACTCTGGTTAAATATACTAACTGTTACAACAGGTTCAGTTCCAGCTGGAAGTTGACCATCAATTGAAAATTCATCAAAATCTAAGAAATTTTTTCAAACTGTACTTCCGCTTAAAAAATCAGTAAAAGCTCCATCAAATCCATTACCACTTGAATTAACAACTTGTCTAAAAAATACAGAAGAATCAACTTCATCTTGTGATTTTATAGTAAAATCAGCTTCTTTTTCATAAGAAGAATTTTCTTCAAGTTTATCTCACTGTCCAACCAAATTACTAAAATTCATTTTTGCAAATGTTCCATCAGTCATTTGTGCATATCAAACACCTGATGAACTTCCAGGAATTGTATAAATTGTATAAATATTACCCAATTGATAAACTGAACTATTAAAATCATAAATTAATTTATCATAACTAAAATCTGGTTTTAATGAAATAACTTTATTAGCAGAAGTTAAAGCATAATACCCACTAACAGTATAACTATTAAGTGAATAATATGGAACAATTTGAGAAATAAATCCAGTACTTTCAAATCAGTCATATGTTGTGCTTATTGGAGAATTTGGAAAATTAAATGAAATAAAATCAAATTGAGAATAAACATATTCATCTTTATTTGGAGAGCTAATAACTAAATTAAAATCTGCTCTTGATGATGAAGCGCTTGGATTATAATAAATGTTTGTTTTAAACATTTTATTTTGTGAACTAGTATAATTTGTTAAATTCAATGTTTTAAAATTATTAGCACCACTAATTGATATACTAGCACTAGCATTATCAGTTAATTCCTCAGATCTAACAAACACTAAAGAATTAGATGTAGAACCATCTGTTAATTGAAAAATAAAGAAAAATCTTGAATTAATTCTATTAACATAAACTGGAACATATGTTTTGCCACTTGCAAAATAACTACTATCATTTGAAAATGTGATATCAACAGATGCTTTAGTTGAAGTGGTTCCAAACAATGAGTTTGATACTGTAACATATTTTCCTGAGTAACTACTACTACTACTACTACGATTAGGTAAGTAAATGGCTTGCATTGTGTTTGTAGAAACAGCTTCCATTACTAAAAAATTATAATCAATGAAATTAGTTGTAGTACCACTTGTTGTTGTTGTTTTAGAAAGAACTGCTGCAAGTCTATAACTTCCAGCATTTGTATCTCCCTCAATTGAAGAATCTTCTACATCTGATCAATTTATTTGAAATAAAAAACTTCCATTATTTACATCATTATCATCACTAGTTTTTTTAATTTGAGCAATAACAAAAAGTGATTTAGGTGCAGTGTTACCACCAGATGAAAATAACATTGATTTAAAGGTTAATGTATAATCATTTGTATTTCCTGGATCATAACCATTTATACCTTTATAGGCTAATTTGATTAAATCATCTTTAGTTACCACTCAGTCAACTGTTCCTGCATATTTAGAAACATTGTTATCTTTATATGTATTAGTTGATAAAAATTTTACAATTGCATCATTATTATTAAATTTTGCAAAAGTTGCAAAACCAGTATTTCCTGAATCATCATTTGCAGTATTTTGAATAATTTGATTTTGATTAACAGTATCAGTTTCATAAGAATTGTTGTTGTTGTTTAAATCAAATGGATAAATAGTAACACCAGTAGCAGTATTAGTGTTGTTATTTTTTTGAAATTGTTTAAAAACATCATCAGTTCCACTTGCAGCAGTATTTACATTTGCAGTAGTAGTATGATTATTATTACTAACTAAACTAATTGTGTCATTTAATTTAAAATTAGAAAAAACAGCACCAAGAGAAAGAGCTGTTACACCAGATAATAAAGAAAATTTTAGAAAATGAATTTTTTTTAATTTACTCATAATTTACACCAAAAAATATAAAATAAACAACAGTCTGGTTTAATTATCCTACATTTTTTAGTAATTATCAAATCTATATAAACTACATTTATACTATATTTTTTAATAAATTAATAAAATATTAATAATTTATAAATATAAAAAATTTTAAATTAATTAACCATTTTACCGTTTAAAGTAAATCTAGAAGCACTGGTAATTAAAACTTTAACAATTTCACCACTTTTAGCATTTCCTGTAAAATTAACAACTTTTCACTGTGGTGAATAACCAGAAATAACACTTTTATCTTTTTTACTTGGACCATCAACTAAAACATCAATTATTTTATTAACATATTTTTCATTATTCTTTTTTGAATAATATTTAACCATTTCATTTAATTCTTGAAGTCTTTCTTTTTTTTCTTCCATAGAAATTTCATCAGGAATAATTGCAGCAATAGTTCCGTCCCTTTTAGAATATATAAAAGTAAAAGCATTATCAAATTCTATTCTTTTATATAATTCTAATGTTTTATTAAATTGTTCTTTTGTTTCATTTGGAAAGCCAACAATTAAATCAGTTGTGATAGAGCAGTTAGGAATATTAAGTCTTATATAATCAATTAATTCAATATAGTCATTTATTCTCATTGATCGATTCATCTTTTTTAAAATTAACTCATCTCCACTTTGAATTGGCAAATGAATATGAGGCATAATATTTGAATATTTTTTCATAATATCAACTATTTGTTTAGAAAAATTTCAAGGATTGCTTGTTGTAAATCTGACTCTTTCAATTCCTGTTTTTGCAACATCTTCTAATAAATTTCAAAATAAATAATTTGATCCATCATCAAAATCAATTCCATAAGAATTAACATTTTGACCAATTAAAGTTACTTCTTTATAACCATCACTTATCATTTGGTTAATTTCATTTAAAATATCTTGTTTTCTTCTACTTCTAATTTTTCCTCTTGTTACTGGTACAATGCAATAAGTGCAAAATTTATCACAACCATACATAACATTTACAAAACCTTTTAAATTATTAGTTCTTTTAGTTGGTAAATTTTCAATAACATCCCCTTCATGTGATCAAACTTCAACAACTAAGTTTTTTTCAAAAATAACTTGTTCTAATATGTTCAAAATTCTGTGAACATTATGTGTACCAAAAATAAAATCAATATTAGAATTTGATTTTAAAATTCTTTTTACTACAGCTTCTTCTTGAGCCATACAACCACAAACACCAAAAATAAAATTTGGATTTGTTTTCTTAATTTTTTCTAAAATTCCTATATCAGCAAAAACCTTGTCTTCAGCATGTTCTCTAATAGCACATGTATTTAAAACAACTAAATCTGATGTTAAAGGGTTGTCATTAAATTCATATCCAATTAGTTCTAACATCCCCATCATAGTTTCTGTATCTCTTAAATTAGATTGGCAACCAAAAGTTTTAATATGATAAGTTTTTCCTACACCATAATTAATTAAATTAGTTGGTATTTCAAAGCCATTTTCAATAATGTCAGCCTTTTTAATTCTTTTTCTTGCTTGTTTCAAATCTGGCAAAAAATATTTTGATAAATCTCTTTTTTTACTATTCATTATTACAAATTAAAAAAATTTATTTATATTCACTGTATTATATTATAATTTCTTTATGTTTTGTTAATTATGATAGTAAAATAACTATAAAAATATGGAAGAGTATGAAAAAAAATTTTTTAAGAATTTTTAAGTATGGATTACCTGTAGTTACAGCTATTGTACTACCTTCTTTTCTTTCATCTTGTTCAGCGATTACATCTACTAACTCAAAAGTTTTGGATTCTTCAAATTGAAACAATGGTGATGTTAAATACACTCAATTAAAAACTTCAAATGTTAGTTTAGAATCTTCAATTTATGGATCAAACTATAATTCTGGTAACTATATATTTATGTATGGTTCTTTAGCAAATGCTGATGTTGCTAAATTCCTTTATGGAAATGGTAATGAAGGTTCAAATAACCAAACAGTCAATGAACAAAATTTTTCATCAAGTAATTTTTTTGATTCTTATTTTAGTTCTATTTTACAAAATGGAGATTTAGGTTTTACTGTTAGTTTTTTGATGTATATAGATATTCCTGTTTATAATGAAAATGCAATTGAGTCATATGGAGAAACAGGTTGAGAGTCTCCAACTGACAAATTTACTATTGATGATGTTTTAAATGAATATAATGAAGGTAATACACCTGGTAAATACACTCAAGCAACTTTGCCAGTTGAAGCACAAGTAAAAGTTGATAACTACAAAAGAAATGATCAATCAGCAATTACTTATAGAGAACTTGTTAAATACGTAAAAGAAATAAGACCTAGTTTAGCAAGTACTGCAGACAATGGAGCAATTATTGCATTTAAAAAAGATAGTAATCCTAAAAGTTTTAATATTGACAGTTCAATCATTGACGAATTATTAACATACTATACACCAACAGAATAAAAACACAAAAATCAATTTTGTGTTTTGCTCGATTGAATTATGAAGTGCAACGCATAATAATAAAATTTATGTGGG
>CAMWUV010000030.1 GCA_947177535.1 uncultured Mycoplasma sp. | reverse complement strand
ATAAAAATACCTTGATTCTAAATTACTTGATAAGTTTTGAATTCTTTTTTTATTCTTGCTAAAAAAATATACACAAGAAGGAAAATCATTATGTTTTACTATTCCAGCAATATCAGAAAAACTATTAAAAATAACAACAGGTAAAATTGGTGAATTTATATCTTGTGATAAAAGAGCAGATTTTAAATCATCCACTTGTACTAAAGTTAGTTCAATTTTTCTTTGCTTACTTTCAAAAGATCCACCAAAAATAACTCGAGCTTTTGCAAGTGATTTATTAAAAATTGAAACAATGTTATCATAATTTTTTTGAGTATCAATTTTTGCAATGTTACTTCATTTATCACCTTTTCCAAATTGAATATCATATTCAACTTTAAGATGTTTTAAAAAAATTTGAATAATAGATTCATGAATAACCAAAAAACTTGGTGAAAAACTTGTAAGTCCAGCAAACATCATTTTAGATCAGATAATTTGTTTAGTAGCCTTTTCCAAATCAGCTGTTTCATCTAAAATCACAGGATTTTTATTAGTGATATCCAAAACAACTTTAGTTAAGCGATAAGAAAAAGTTCTCATTATAGTTTTTGCATTGCTTAAATTTCCATTATAAAAAACTAAATCAAAATTAAAATCATAAATTGCTTTTAAATCATTTTCAGAAATATTATCATTTAAAAAATAAATAAAGTTATCATTAAAAATTTCTTTAAAAATGCATTTAATTAATTTGCTAACTTCATTATTATAATGTGGTAACTTTACAAACAAAGAATTTCCACATGCCAAAGCACCAATCAAAAGAATAATTGTTTTTGAAATTGGAGCAGTTTGATTTAACAAAAATAAACAAGAACCATATGGATGATGATAAGTTTTACTTTTATTAAAAAACTTATTTATAAAATTATTCTGATAATCTTTTGCAGTTCTAAACTTTTTTAAATTTTTTATAAAATAATTAATTTCTTTCTCTACTAATTTAAATTCACCATAGTAATAATCTCAAAGCTGAATATCATAAGATTCTTTTAAAACTTTATATAAATCTTGACTATGCTTTCTAAAAATTTCCAAAAAATCCATTAATTTTTTTTTCAAATTTTTATAAGACATTTCCTCACTGGATGAGTAAAAGTTTTTCTGCATATCAAAAATTGAAAATAAACTATTCATAACTAGGTAATTATAAATTAATAATTAAATAAAATGTTAATCTTTTTCTTCATCTAAATTATCAGTTTTAGATAAATTTAAATTATAATAAAATCCTTTTTTTCTCATTAATTCCTTATGATTACCAGTTTCTAAAACACTTCCATCTTTTAGAACAACAATTTTATCTGCTGATCTAATAGTTGATAAACGATGAGCAATTACAAAAGCAGTTTTGTTTTTAATTAATTTAAACATTGCTTTTTGAACTACTTTTTCAGTTCTAGTATCAATATTTGAAGTAGCTTCATCTAAAATCAGTATACTTGATGGAGAAATCATAGCTCTAGCTATAGCAATCAATTGTTTTTGACCACTTGAAAGTTCAGATGCATTTTCAGAAAGAATTGTGTCATATCCATTTTCTAATTTCATAATGAAATCATCACAATCAGAAGCTTTTGCAGCTTCTTTTATTTCTTCATCAGTTGCATCTGGTTTTGCAAGTCTAATATTTTCCATAATTGTTCCACTAAACAAGTATGTGTCTTGTAAAACAATTGAAACTTGTTTTCTCATACTTTCTTTAGTTAAAGTTTTAATATCATATTTATCAACAAATATATCTCCATCTTCAATGTCATAAAACTTTGTTAATAAATTAATGATTGTTGTTTTACCACTTCCTGTTGGCCCAACAATTGCAACTGTTTGCCCTGGTTCAGCATCAATACAAACATTTTTCAATACAGGTTTATTAGGTACATAACTGAAATTAAGATTTTTAATTTGAACTTTACCTTTTAAAGGTTTGTTAATAGTTACAACTTCTTGAGGTTTATATTCATCTTTTTGCTCAAAGATTTCTTCAGTTCTTTTACAACCAGCTACTGCTTGTTGCATTTGTGCAACCATTGCAATTACTTGATTAATTGGTTGAATAAAGTTTCTAGTCGCTAAAACCATTGAAGTTAATAGTGACATTTGTACTGACATTTGAACATAAATCTCATCACCTGGTGTTTCTGGTATAGGATATAAAGTTACAGATGTATCAGCACCATAAAAACTTATTCCTTTTACAGCGAATGTCACACCAATACCATATAATAAAGCAACAACAAAATTCATTAAAAAATTTAATCAAGGAATTAATAAACCAGAAATACCTTGTGATGTTTCACCACTTTTTATTAATTTATTATTAATCAGTTCAAAAGAATTTTGAACATTTTTTTGTTGACTATATAAGTTAATAATATTTTGTCCAGAAATTGTTTCTTCAATATAACCATTCATATGACCTAATTCTCTTTGTTGTCTCATAAAAGCTGGACCACTTTTTCTAATTAGTATTGAAATTAAAGATAATAAAATTACTAAAATACCTATAACAATTAATGAAAGAGTTGGACTAATAATAAACATTAATATTAACATTCCCAGCATTGTTGTTAATCCATATAATGTTTGTGTGAAGTTTTGAGAAATGAATTGAACTAAATTATAGACATCATTTGTAAGTACACTCATAATGTCACCACTTTCATGAGTATCAAAATATTTAACAGATAAGATTTGAACTTTGTTAAATAAATCCATTCTCATTTTATATCCAATTCCCTGTGACAATTTAACCACCACTAAATTCATAATTCACTGAAAAAATGAATTTAAAAAATATGAAACAAGCATTAAACCAGAAAATATTAAATAAGTATTTAAAGTAATAGTTTCTTCATTGCTTCCTGATTTAACTAACATTGAAAAAAATGTTTGTATATCACCCATTCCAATAATTACTATGATATTAAAAGTTGTAGAAATTAAAGAAAGAAAGAAAGAAAGAAAAATTGTAGACTTATAATAACCTAAATATTTTGCAAATATTTTAAAAGCTAACTTGAAATCCAATTTATCATCAGAATTAGATTTTTGATGATGAGAGATTGGTTTATAGTGTTGAGAAGTTGCTATAGCTTTTGTTTTTTGAACATTTGATACCATATTATCCCTCCACTCCTATTGCTTGTGAATCAGCTATTTCTTTATATAATGAACACTTTTTTATTAAATCTTCATGTTTCCCAAAACCAACCATTTTACCTTGATCTAAAACAATTATTTTATCAGCTTTAGAAATTGCTGAAATTCTTTGACCAACTAAAAAAATAGTTGATTTTTTAAATGATCTAATATTTTCTTGAACTTTAGCTTCAGTTATCATATCTAATGCACTAGTAGAATCATCTAAAATTAAAATTTTAGGTTTTCTGATTAATGCTCTTGCAATAGAAAGTCTTTGCTTTTGTCCACCAGAAAAATTGCCACCACGCTGTTCAACAGTTGCATCAAAATTTCCTTCTTTATTTTTGATAAATTCATAAGCTTCAGCTTTTTTAGCTGCTTCTACTAATTCTTTTTCAGTTGCATCGTTTTTTCCAAATAATAAATTGCTTCTAATTGTTCCTGAAAATAAAACACTTTTTTGTGGAGAATACCCAATAGAATTTCTTAGTGAATTATAATTAATGTCTTTAATATTCATTCCAGATATTAAAATTTCACCTTCATTAACATCATAATTTCTTGTCAATAGTCCAACTAATGTAGATTTTCCACTACCTGTTGGTCCAATAATTCCAATCATTTCTCCTGGTTTAGCTGTAAATGAAATGTTTTCTAAAATATTAAGTGATTCATCATTATTTGTATATTTAAAAGAAACATTTTTAAATTCTACAGAAGAATTTTCAATCATATTTTCTGAAGTGTTTCTTGGAATAGATCTTTGAGTGTTAAAAACTTCTAAAATTCTATTAGAGCAGGCTTTAGTTTGAGCTAAATTAACAATAGCAATAATTGATAAAATCATTCCCATTGAGATTAAAGAAACCATTTGAATAAATGATAAAACCAATCCTTGAACTTCAGTTCCAGATCCTTCCATCATATAAGCTGAAACCATCAATAAAGCAACTATTGAAATTTGAACAAAAAATTGAATTAAAGGCATTAATGACATTCCAATTTGTTGTCCTCTAGTAGAAACATTTCTTAAAGATTTGTTTTGCTTATCAAAAACCTCAATTTGCTCTTGTTGTAAATTGTATGCTTTTACAACTTTAATACCTAAAATATTTTCACGCATTACTGCATTTGTTTTATCAGTTTCTTTTTGTTGCTTTCCAAAATATGGAACTGAAAAAGAAATAATAACTGACATAAAAAGCATCAGAACAAACAAACATCCAATAACTATAAAAGCAAGTCATCATAATGATTGTCCACCAAATTCACTATTAGCTTTTAAATCAGAACTATAAATAAATGATGCAATAATTCCCCCAGTAAAAATTAATATACTTCGCATCAGCATTCTTAAAACTAAAACCAAAGTATTTTGGTAAAAAGTAACATCATTTGTAATTCTTGTTATTAATGAAGAAGTAGTTAATTTATCAAGTTCAGCTATAGTTAAACTTTGAACTTTATTAAATAATTCAAATCTTATATTTCCACCAACTCTCACTGCTAATCTAGCAGAAACAAAAGTTACCATACTACCAATTGCAAAACCTAATACTGCTAATCCTATCATTGCACCAGCATATGTTCAAACTATTCCAATTGGTGAGTTAAATGGATCCATATTAGTAATAGCATTAGATAGTGCTGTTAGTAAAAATGGTTGTGATATATCACAAGCAACTTGACAAATACTTAAAAAAAGACAAAAAAATGCTAAATATACATCTTTTCTTTTCATGTATTTCAAAAGTTTTAACATATTTAAATTCCTTTCTATCCATAGTGGATTATTTTAGAAAAACATAAATCATATCTCTTAAAAATTCTTAATAAAAAACATTTTTAAAAATTTTTAAAATATATGATTAAAGTTTATATTGAAATAAATTCTTAATTTTAAATGTCAAAATTTAAAATTACAAATATAAATTCTAGGATTTATATTACTGCTAAATATTATTTATTATTTAAAAATTTTATTTTATTTGCATTTTTTTAAATTTATTTAGTAAAAAAGAAAACTCACTAAAGTCATAAAACCTAGTGAATCATTAAAGTATATAATAAAATATTAGAAAAATTAAAAATTATTATTTGTAATTCCATAAGTTAAATAATAATTAACAAAATCATTCAGAGATTCAAATTTTTCAACAATCTTTTTATTTGACATTATATCCATTAATTGACCTTGCTTTAAAACCATTATTTTATTTCCAATTAAATTAACATCATTGATATCTTCAGTAGCATAAATAGCTGTAATGTTTTTATTTTTAAAATAGTTATCTAAAAAAGTTAATAATTGATTTCTTTTTTCAATACTCATATCTTGACAAATGCTTTTCATTAAAATAACTTTTTTGCCAATTAAAATATCACACATTGTAATAAATTTCTCTAACATCAAATCATCTAAAGCAAAAATATTTTTAGTTAAATAATCACTAAAGCACATTTTTTCTGCAAGTTCACTAACAAATAAAGCACTTGGTTCTTTATCTAATTTTTTAAAAATCTTTTTCATAGCAGAAACTACTTTTTCTTTTTTCTTAGTTAAAAATGATAAATAATCAGGACTTGCTAACTCATTAGTGATTTCAGTGTTTTCACCTTCTGCATCAGATGCTTCAATACTTAAAACATCAATTCACTGATTTTTATTAGAAAAATTTCTATAAACATATCCAGATGTTTTAGTTTCATCACCTCTTAAAACATCTATTAACAGTTGGTTAGTAACTGAATCATCACTAATAACAACAATCCTGTCACTAGGGTAAACATCAAAATTAATATTTTCTAATTTATAACCATAGTAAATATTACTTTCTTCATAGTTTAGAAAAACTAATCCCTGAATTTTAAAAAGAATCTGTTCAGTTGGAAAAGCTTGATTTGTTTCTGAAATAAAATCTCTTACTTTTTGCTGATTTAAATCTAATTCCTTTTTTTCTTCATCAGTTTTACCAATCATACTTTTTTTGTAATTGCTAATTTTACTTTCAATTTCTTGATTCAATTTAAAAATTTTAGATCTTAAATCATTTCTTTTTCATTCTTCTTCAGATTCAATATCTATTGCAGAATTAAATGGATTTTCTTTTCAAGAATCAAAAAGAACAATTGCATTATTTTCATTTTCATTTAATAAATCATTATTATCTTTTTCAACAAATTTATTTTCTAAGTTTATTTTAATTTCTTTTTCTTCTTTATCATCTAATTCACTAATAGAACTTTTTTCAAATTCATCAATTTTTGAAAAAGTTGTATCTAATTTAAAAATTGAATAAATATCAAAATTTTTAGTATCAAACTCATTTTTTAATTTATAAAAAATTGAACCATTTTTATAAAACTTAATAAACATACTTTCTGAAAGTTCAAATTTTTCAATATCTTTTTTTGTATAAAGATTTTTGAAAGATAAATTTTTTTCAACAACTTTTTTATGATCATATCTTATATCAGATGGAATACCATAAATGTTTATGGGGCTTTCTTCCTTGTTGTGAATAATTCTTCCAGGAGTTTTAAAAAAGTCATCATTGTGTTCAAAATAATTTATTTTTTCATCAATATCATTAATATTATTTTTAAAATCCCACTGACTATTTTCATCATAACCATCAAAAACTTGTGGTACAAATTCATCAATAGGATTATCAAAACTTTCCATTTGATTTAAATTATTTAAATTATTATCAATTTCAAAATTAGATTCAATATTTTCATTAATATTATTTAAATTATCTTGAATAACAAAATTTTGTGGGTTATCAAAAGTGGTAGTTTGGTTTGCAAAACTACTTTTTTTACCAAATATTTTTTTAAAAAGATTTTGTTTTTTTGCACTTTGATTCATTTTTTAAAAATACTACCTTTGTTTTAAAATAACCTAATATTTGTGATTTATTATACTTATTTTAAAATAAA
>CAMWUV010000029.1 GCA_947177535.1 uncultured Mycoplasma sp. | reverse complement strand
ATAAAAAACCCCAATTTAAAATTAGGGTTTTTTAAAATTTAAATATATACTAATTTAAAAATCCATAAACGAACTTTTTGAATAATCAAAATTTAAATTAGACAAAATGTTTTTAGTCATAATTATATATGCATTTGTATTAAAATGTACTTTATCTTCTGCATATAACTCAAAAATAGCATTAGAATTACCTGCATTTTCAGTTGTTAATCCCATTTGTTTTGTAACAACATTATTTAAAGCAGAATTATTATCAATAAATATAACATTGTTTTTACTTGCAGCAAAAGTTTTTATTGCTGTATTAGCTTTATCAACAATAGTTTTCATTGTGGTAGCATTAATTGAATAAAAATAAGGAATTGTAGAAACTATCATTCATCCATTTTTATTAGTTTCTTTAAAGTCATTGTAAACTTTTTCAATATTTTCAGAAATGTATGTATCAGCTGTAGATTGATTTGTTACACACACTATATCATTTGTACCCATCATTACATACAAAATATCTGTTGCATAATTTGTAAAAGTAAGTTTTGGGAAAGAGTATTCTCCATATTTGTCATCATCTTGAACATATCTACCACCAAAAACTGCTTCATTTAAAAATGAATCATTTATTCTATTAAATTCATTTTTTAAAATTCAACGTAAATAATCAACATATCCTTTGTATCCTCAAGTTTGGACTCCAGCATATGTTAATGAATCACCAAAAAATTGTCAATTAGCAGATGGTAAATTAGATAAATATTCTTGAAAATTTTTAATTTTATCTGCAGCTGAAGTTTGATTTTCTGTATTACTAGAATCTGTTTCATCAACAGTTGTTACATAACTATCACCACATGATAATGAATGTGTTGGGTATCTATAAAGAATATTTGAAGTTGTTAAATAAGAAGTATTAATTAAATAATTAATAGTATTTTGATTATCTATAGTAGTTTCTTTATATAAAGACGAAATAGTTTCATAAAGCATTTCTAGTTGTCCAAAAGCATTTAGTTTATTATCTTTTGTTAAAAAATTTTGTACAAAGTTATCGTCATTGCTTAAAGTATTTTTTTTAGTTAATTCACAGTGATCTACTAAACCAATTCTTTGTAATTTATTTAAATCATTTCCATAATCTGTTGCAATTAAATTTTTTATAACATCACTATTTGCATTAATTTTTTGATTTAATAATTGATCATTAGTTTGGTAATGAGTTTTAATAATAATCATTCCACTATTGTCTTGTAATTTTAAAGATTTTTCAATTAATTGTTTAAGTGAATCTTTGAAATCAGATTCACTTAAATCAGTAATATCTTTTGTATCGACATTGTATACTGTTGTTAAAATTTTATTACTTTCTGTTAATTGATCAAAATTATTAAGTACATCCTGAATTGTTGCATCAGGTTTAGAAAAATCAAAAATTAATCTTTTCCCATAAATGTAATTTGCATAAGAATCATTTGAAACATTATATGGTCCATAATGTCTAACATAATCTTCAAATAATTCAATTTGACTTCGATAACCTCTATTTTCATATAAATCATAAGAATTATATGCAATATCGCTTCCGCCAAAAAAAGCAAAATTATTAAAATATATACCTTCTCTTTGCATATTTTTATCAATTAATAAACCTAAATTATTTTGAACTTCATTAAATGTAGTGGTTGCACAACTTGATAAAGGTAAGCATATACCAGCAGCTATAAGTGGTAGTAGGAAAAGTTTTTTGTTTAATTTCATTTTATTCTCCTTTATTTACTTTGTGCAATTGGTAGATTTTCAGTAGGTTTTTCATCTTTAATGAATAAATTTTCAAATCTATCTAAATTCATTAAATTTTTAATTCAATTGACTGTTTTTTGTCAACAAGGAATAGCAGTAATAAATCTACATATAAAATCAAAAATAATTGACATCACAATTAAAACTAGCGATAAAACAACAAACACTAATAAAACATATGCTGCCCATTGTGATGGTTCACCAACTCAAAGTCCTGCTAAAAATACAGTTCTTTCATACATTAAAGTTTGCATTATGTTTGCAAGTCATAAATTACCTAGATCAGCATTAGATTGATTAAATGATATAAATGTTTTTCCTAATGCGTTTCAATGAAACAAGAAAATATACATTGTTAAAGTTGAAATGTAATTTATAAAAGCATTCTTTTTAATTTTGAAATTATAAAATATTCCAAAAATTGAAATAGCTGAAAGAATTACTAAAGGATTTGAATATTCATACAACATATTTGAATATGTTCAAATAACCATAATATATTGCATACTAAAAGTTGCAATATATATCATTAGTCAACCTCATCATTTTCATCTTGCAAAGAAATTATGTGCAATTAATCATTGGACTATTACATAAATTACTAAAAGTTTATGACGTTATATCCTCTGTTTGTAACAGCATCTTTTATTCTTGTTGAGATTACGATTCCTGTTGCACCATCTCACAATCCTGTTCCAAAAAGAATCGCTAACAATTTTCAAAGAAGAAAAATTATAATAACTACTATAAATGCTACATTGATTCCATTTAAAGTTAATTTTTTAAACATATAATTTACAAACGGAACAATTAATAAGAAAGCAAAGTAAGCAGTAAAGTATCAAGGGTCTTCAACATAAAATCATATAATATCATTAACCCATTCTTCAATACTAATTTTTTGTGGTCAAATAGCTCATTTAAATAAAGTAAACATTAATAAAATAAAAGTTATTAATAAATACATTTTGAAAAGTTTGTAAAACTTTATTTTGATTGATTTATTTTCTAAAAAACAAGATACTATCACAAATAAATTAACACAGGGAATTGATAAAATTTGAAAGAAATGTAAAGCATATGCATTATTTCCAGCAAATTTGTATAAATCCATTATAGAACCGCCATTTGCTGAAGCTCACCCTAAAGATGATTGAATTGTGTGAGTTAAAACAACTAATAAAATTGCAATTATTTTAACTCATGCAATATTTGTTTCCATTTTTTCATATCTTTGTAAATTAAAATTCTTTTTCAAAGATTCTTTAAAAGAAATAATTTGTACTTCTTTTACTTCAGATGGATTTTTACCAAAAGTTGTTGTATTCTGTTTTAAATTAACTTCTTCAATCTTTGATGGTTTATTTTCAATTAGATTACTTTCTTTTTTATCTAAAATTAAATTTTCATTTTTAATTTTAGATAGATCATTTTTATTTAATGGATAAGTGTTTTTTTCAGTTGTATTTTCTTTTTTCATACTTATCTCATTTCTTATGAATAAACTGCATTTTTACTAACAGCAAGTTCAGCATCTGGTGTTAAACCAGCATAGAACATTGTTGTAGAACTACTCATATTAGCAGAAGGAACAGCTCATCCACCTGTTGTATATTCTCCATCTTCTAATAAAATTCTGTAGTTATTGTCATAAATTTTATAATCAGTTAATAATCAATATTTTCTACCATCTAAGTTTTCATAAGATAAAAATGTATTAGCTAAACGATTTGTACTAGCAGTCATTCCTAATGGATTAGTACTACTTCATGTTTTTATATCTGGTGCAATTTTATTACCAGAACTTTGTGTTTTATCTATTCCTATAGGTTTGAAAGGATCAGTAGTTGTTCCTGTATATCATACAAATTCTTCTAATGTATAGTTACTTACATAACTATCTTCAACATCTACACCTAGTGCATTTAAAAAAGATTTTGCTTTAATAAGATTAGCATTTCCGCTAGGATGTAAATTATCACTAGCTAAAAACAATTGATCAAATTTTGTAAAAGTATAATCACTTTCAATTTTATTTAATTCATCATAAACATTTTGGTTATAAATTACATTGTTTTTAAATTCATTATTTTCACTTCCAAAAGTTTCTTGAAGTTTTTTATTATATGGAACTGGAATATTTTTTCTAGCAGATACATCAGTTGGATTAATCCCATTAATTACAACTACAACTTCAGGATTAACTTCAATAGCTGCTTGAATTAAAGTTTTCATATTATTAATATATTGATCAGGAGTAGCATAAGTTGGTTGTCCATTTTTTAAATTTGTAGTTACAACTCCATCAGTAATTCCAAGTCCTATTGAAATAGCATCTGGTTTATATTTAAAAATGTCTGCTTGGATTAAATATGGATCAACTTGTCTATTTGTAAAATTACCACTTTGTGCAGCATTAATAAAAATATCATCATATCTTTTTCAGTCATTCATTACATTTTTTTGAACACTTTCTGGATATGTATCAAATCCTTGGTTATGCAATGCACCATGGTCAATACTATCACCTAAAAAAGTTCAAACTAATGGTTTAGATTTATCATTAAATCTTTTAATGAATCTTGTTTTTGCATCATTTTCATCTGTTTCAGTATCAGCTTTTGTAATAGATCTATTTTTGATTATGCTATTTGTCTGGTTGTTTAAATTACCTTCAACTATATCAAAAGCATTTCCATTAGTATCAAAAATAGTTAAAACAAATTCATTACTTAAATCAGTTGGTGCAGTTGTATATAAGTCTTTTGTGTAAACATTGATATTATCAATTGTTATTTTTCCGCTTTGAACAACAGCAAAATCTTTAACAATAACTCTTCCACTATTTGTACCCAAGTTTGTATATTCAAACATTCATTCAACAAGATCACCATTATGCACCCCCCCCTCACTAAAAGAAATTGAGAAAGTTGCAATATCGTTTTGAATGTTTACATTGTCAACATTAACTTTTAAATTATTCTTTGTTTTTTCAGTGCTTCATTGTACTGGTTCTGCATCCAAGTGTGTTTTTGAATAGTCTGTTCAATTTGATGGGACTCATTCAGCATTAGTAACAGAATTTCAAGGTTTCATAGTTTTTAAAATACTTTTAGCAACTTCATTACTACCAATTCTTGTTAATGTAAAATCAGGATTAACATATTCATAAAAATATTGGTATTGTAAATTATTAAATAATTCTTCGTTATCAACAAGCAATACTCTAGGGATTTGTTGTTCATTCAATTCAGATAAAATGCGATTAGCTCTAGTATTTAATTTAGAGATATTTTCATTATATTTTGCAATTGTTTCATCATTGTTTGGATTTGGAACTTTTCAGTGTTTCATAAATATTAAATTAGATGTATTGTTTCTTAATTGCAAAACATTGTTTACAAAAATTCTTAAATCATTTTCAAATTGATCTAATGATTTATCAATATCATCTGTTTCAGCATATTCTGATCCAACAATCATCACAATATTTTTAGGGTCTATATTTTTAACCTTAAAGTCATAATTATCATTAACGTCTTTTAAGGTTTGATTTGGTTTAGAAATGTTTATGCAAAATCTTCCTAATGAAGTATATGCAGCTGATGGATCATTACCACCTTGTGAAGCCATAGTTCAACGAACATTTTCTTCATACATATCAACTAAATTTTTAAAATTTTTATTATTATCTCAACTTGAAAAGAAATCTTTTCCACCAACAAATAAATAAGTATTTTCAATAGCATCTTGAAATTTCTTATTATCACCTGATAGTAAAGAAATTCTATCTGCATTATCAGCATAAGCAAAAGCTGAATCAGCAACAGCTGTTCCTAAATTTTTTGGAATTTTATATCTAAGAGATTCATATTCATCAGAGTGTTCTTTTCTATAATTTGCAAAAAAAGCATTTGACGCAATAAAAGGTACAGCTACAACAACAGCTGTGACAGCAAAAACTGATGAAATAAATCCTATTCACTTTCAAATTTTTTTGGATTTCATAATTCCCTCTTTGATTTTTTATATCACTATTTGTTTATTCTCAAAATTGTATTACACTACATTATAAAATTAAAAATTAAATTATTTTTTAATTAGTTTTACTTAATTGAGATTTTAAAATATTTAGTCTTTCAACAAAAGTATTTGCAAAATATTTAGTTTGGTAATTACCATCAGATAAAATATTTATCTTATTAATATGCTTTAATAATTTATAAAATGGTGAAGTTTCATTTTCAGATTCAGCTTATTTTCAAATAGTTTCAATATTAATATCAGCAATTCATAAATCTAGTTTAAATTCTTCATCAATTGTTTCAAATTTATTCAAAAGTTGCAATATCATTTCTTAATCTAATCAATTCAAGTATGGGTTTATCAATATTTTTGTTTAAGTCATGTTCAACGAACATTTTCTTCATACAGACCAACTAGGTTTTTAAAATTTTTATTATTATCTCAACTTGAGAAAAAGTCTTTACCACCAGCAAATAAATAAGTATTTTCAATAGCATCTTGAAATTTCTTATTATCACCTGATAGTGGTGAGACTCTATCTGCATTGTTAGCATAAGCGAAAGCTGAATCAGCAACAGCTTTACCTAAATTTTTTGGAATTTGATATTTTAAAGATTCATATTCATTCAAATATTCTTTTCTATTTTTTCCTAAAAAAACAGTTGATACAGTGATTGGCACAACTATAACAGCAAAAATAGATGAAATTACTCCTACTCATTTTCAAACTTTTTTTGACTTCATAATTAAATCACATATTTATTTTTTTATTATTATATTTATCTTATTAATTTATCACTTTCATTATTATAGAATTAAAAAATTAATTATATTTAATTAATATAAAGTAAAAAAACAATAAAAACACTAAAATTTTCATTCTAGTGTATTTATTGTGTGAGTGTTAATATTGTTTTAACTAATATGGAGATGATGGAATATTTGGACGACTTGAACCTTCTTCATCATCAGTTGAAGATGATGAATTTGAATCATTTGAATCTTGACCATTTCCATATTTTTGGAAAAAAGTTGCTGGATCATCACAAGAAGTTAAAATAAAAGGAATTATTAAAAGCAATCCTAAAATTGGAATAAATAATAATCACTTTTTAATTTTTAATTTCATCTTTTTTTCTCCTTTTTTTATTCTTTCTTATTTTTATATAAATTAAAGTAGATGCTAATAAGATTATAATTCCAATTATTGGAACTGTTATAAAGATAATTATATTTTTATTAGCAGTGGGGTAATTGTAATCTATTCCTTGATTGTTGATAAAGGTTTTTGTATCAATCAAATCTTTTTTATAATCATAAAATTCATTTAAATCATAATATGGATCATGAATTTCTATAATATGATTATAATT